>CAJCIF010000412.1 GCA_903970355.1 Actinomycetota bacterium | reverse complement strand
GTCTTAGCCTCTTGCAGCAACCTGATAATGGCAATGTTTCGCTGGACGGGAAAGCTTACCTGCAGAATGGCAAACCATTATTACCGCTATGGCAAGTACGGCAGCAGATTGTGATGGTTTTTCAGGACTATAATCTTTTTCCGAATATGACGGCCATGAATAACATCACGCTCGCCTTAGAAAAAGTACGAGGTGTGCCGCGCCAGGAAGCGCAAGAAAAGGCGCTCAGCATTGCAGGTAAGTTGGGCATTGGTCACGTTTTAGATCGTTATCCCAACTCACTTTCAGGCGGTCAAGCCCAGCGTCTCGCTTTAGCAAGAGCGATGGTTCTGGAACCAAAAGTGCTATTACTTGACGAAATCACTTCCGGTTTAGATCCGGAAACGATCGTCAACGTTACCGAAGCAATTACAGAACTGCGGGATTCTGATCCAACCGGAAATCTTGCGATTGTGCTCGTCACGCACCTGATGCAATTCGCCTCTGATTTTGCAAATCGCATTTGCTTTCTCGACGGTGGCAAGATAGTGGAAGATCTGCCCGCAAACTCATTTTTTCAAGATTGCCAGGTAGAAGCGACGCGCAACTTCGTTGCCGCTTTCATGCGACCTTTACTATGATCCAACTCTTGCTTTTTCCGCTTCGAGAAGCTTTGTGCAAATATCTATTACTTCGAGAGCACTCGTGGCGGAGTAAACGCGCTTGCTGTCTAGCTCTGAGAAAAAAGCATGAGCTGTTTTGCTTTCACAAATTAGAACGACATTTTTCTTTGCCTTAAGTGCAAGAGCGACTTCAGATGCGGTTCCCGCTCCCATACCGCAAGCAATTACAACAGCACTGGAAAGCACGTTTATGTTATTCCGGGCGCTGCCCATGCCTGTAATTATCGAAATATCAACCGCTGCGGAAGTAAATTCGTCATCCCCACCAGGTATAACACCTACGGTAAATCCGCCTGCTGATTTTGAACCGCGATTAACTGCATCCATCACACCTTCGTCTCTGCCACCACTCAAAAGAATCCATCCCTTTGTGGCGATGTGCCTGCCGATATCAAAAGCATTGCGAAGATCAACCTCCGTTGCACCAGCTCCAGGACCCATTACGCCAATTACCGGTTTTCGCATATTTTCCTCATTCAGTAGAACTTCTCATTATAGAACCTGTGGAGAAACATGGCTATCCAGCTAAGAATGGCTACCTTGCCAGACTTGGAAGATAGGACAAATCAGTATCGAACTTGTTAGCCACTTGCGGATGTGGAAATGGGCGTTTGTTGTAATCAAAAGTGAATCGAACATCGATTTTATTCGGCCAATTTTTGGGTAATGGACGAAAAGGACCGGCACGTTCGATGGCATCAAATGCAGCGCGATCAAGAGCAGTCACTCCGGAATATTTTGTGATGCGAACCTGCTTCAATTCTCCATCTCTTTGAATTTGAAACTGCACCATAGTTGATTTGCGTTTGTTGAGATCCGGTGGGAACCAACTGCGCCTTATTTGTGCTTCCATTTCTTGCATGTAGCGATCGGAATCGATAAGCTGGTTATCAAGCTTTACAGCAGAACTTTTAGTAGGAGTTGAATTGGTTGCAAAAGCATCGGCAATTCCATAACCGGCATCGCGGTAAAAATCATCCACTTCTTGAAAGACAGATTGCACTTTTTCGCGCAGCATCGGATCCGGATGCAAGCGCCAGGCGGCATAATACTCGGCAGTCGCGCCAACATAATCGGCTTTCTTGTAACTAGTCTCAGCGAGCTTAATTCGATCTCGGTAATCGTTCGGATGATAATGCATCAACTTGAGTACTTGATCGACGTTTTGCTTGGTGACACTGTTTTCGAGTTCGAGTAACATGGCTATATGTAATTGGTCTAGCGCTTCTGCGGGTTTCTGCTTGAGAGCAAGACCATAATAGTTATAGGAGATAATCAAGTTGTCCAACGCTATTGTGTAACTCGGATTCAACTTTAAAGCGGTAATGAGAGTCTTTGTCGCAAGCTCATAGTTAGAGTCATTCAGAGCTTTGACAGCATCATTATTGAGCGAAATTACGGTGGTTGCCGGAGTGCCTGCAAAAGATGAACTGCAATAGACAAGCAACGCTATCGCCATAGCCGTTACCACGCTCAGCAATTTCACTCGGTCCAAACCGGATTCTCCTAAAATTCCAGAGGGATGATGTCATACTTCTTCGGTCCCTACCTTAAGAAATGAGGCATATGAGAAAGACAATAACAATCCTTTTTCTCGCCGGGGTGTTCAGTTCAATGATTCCAGCTTTTGCAAACTCGCCTTCCCATGAACAGTGGTTCCAAAAGATTGTCCAGGAAGCAAATCAGATTACGCGAGGAAGCACACGAGCTTCTGTCCTCAAACTGTTTTCGGTTGAGAAGATACAACAGGGCAAGGAAAAAACAGACGTCTACGTTTTCAAAAGCTGCAAAGCAATACGAACAAATTTCATTTTCATCAAACCAGGTCCGTCTCTTCCTGGTGTACCCCATGGAAATAACAAAGGGCCTCTCGTCTTTTCTACATCACGATTGATCCTGGACTATCCTACCGATAAAAGCACATTGACAGAAAACGAAAAATGGTTGATACCGATGATCGATGACTATCACGCAATTAAGCCTGGTATGCCGCTTTCGAAACTGTTGGAAAAGTTTGAGCAAGATAATGGCCTCAATACAATTCCGGCTACGCGATTCATTCACAAGAATTGTAGTCTGGTAAAAATGGACGCAAACTTTGAACCCAAGACTAAAAACAACACGGATCCGATCATTCATTCTGTCTCGCTGTTGTACGCTGATCCACCCGTTGTAGATTGATTAGCGCAGTTTGCGATCGCCCTCAAGAATCGGCACGTCATTTATGCTCGCTTCACGTCGCTCCATAAGTCCGCTTGGAGCGAACTGCCACAATTCGTTGCCGTGGCTACGAAACCAATTACCACTGTCATCGTGCCATTCATAGAAAAACTTCACAGCTATGCGATTTTCATGAAAACACCAGAGCTCTTTTTTGAGTTTGTAATCGAGTTCCTTATTCCATTTACGCGTCAAAAATTCAATAATTGCAGCGCGTCCAGTCATGAACTCTGCTCTATTTCTCCACCAACTATCTTCCGTATACCCCTGCGCAACTTTCTCTGGATTACGCGTGTTCCAGAGATCTTCTGCAGCCTGAACTTTCTTCACAACAACTGCTTGATCGGTAAAAGGTGGACAAATAATTTCTGGCATAAATGTTTTCTCCGATTTTAAAATTCCGCCGCCAATTTGATTGCTTCTTTCTGACCAAGTGCGATTCTTTCTTCGCCCTTTTCTTTTCCGCCCCACGTTGTGCCCTCCACCACCAGCGTTCGGACTTCCTCGACCCCTATAAACTTCAGCCAGAAGTCGATGTATTTCTGATGATCGAAAAGGGAAGCGGGAGTAGGTGAATCTTCCATGTAGGTTCCTCCACGCGCATAGACTACGAAGGCGCGCGGAGTTTTTAGTAAAGGTCCGTACTCATTTCCGTCATAAGTGAAGAGCATGTTCCGCTGGCAGACCAGGTCGATCAATTGCTTGAGTTTGTAAGGGTAAGCAAAGTTCCACATGGGCACGCCAACCACAATGCGATCCGCTTGCTGGAAGCGCGCCGCCAGCTCCTGGATTTTATCCCACAAGGCGGCTTCGGACTCGTCCATCGGTTCTTTGTTTATTCCTTTGTACTTCGCACCGATGGCTTCCTGATCGAAGTCCGGCAGCTTTTCCTCCCAGACATTCAAGGTATCGATCACAACCCCAGGACAAGCTTGACGGTAGGCATCAAGGAAGACGCTTGTGACGGCGATAGACGCAGACTTTGATCCGCGCGGAGAGGATTCGATGTTGAGTAAACGCATGATGCAACCTCGAAAATGTTTTGTCAGAGATCTTAGATTATTCAGTTGTGCCATTGGTGTAGATACGCAGTCAGATATTCAGTGTTATTAACTATATGCCTGCGTATATTTCTGACAAAAAGCGGGCTCACAAATGGATCGTGAGCCCGGCCATTTTTGCTTTTCGGGATCTTCCGAAATTAGATCAAATTTCGGAAGATCTTAGCGGGACTCTAAGCAGCACCTTGAGGCAGCATGGTCGGGGCAGTATCTCCTTGGTACTGAATCCAGGCGAGATTTCTGACCAACTGTTGCGCACAACGTGTCCAGGATCGTTCAAGAACATAGTTGTAGCAATCATTAGCGCAACCGTTTCGTTTGAGCGCCCATGCTCCCATGCAGGCTTCGTACAGATTGTCACTGAGAACGCCTACCTTAGGTGAAGTTACGACTTCGTTGTATTTTGTCCCGGTAGCTACGGGAGTTCCACAGGCAATCGATTCTGGCAGAACCAGGCCGTACGTATCGGTTGTACTTGGAAACACGAAAACATCACTACCGCGATAGTATCTTGGGAGATCTTCCTGCGGCAAACCACCCAACAACACAGCAGTGGGGAATTGGCTTCTCAAATGGCTTTCCAGTGAGCCGCTGCCAATTAAAAGCTTCGTTCCCGGCAGAGGCAAACTCAGAAAATCCTCCCAATTTTTCTCGGCTTCCAGTCTGCCTACGCCGATCCAAATGGGTGGTTCGTAAGGAAGTGGAGTTTCATCCGGCAAAGCCACCGGATTGAAAAGATCAGTATCAACTCCGCGACTCCATTCAGTAATGTTGTTGAAACCGCGTTGTTTAAGAAGATCTCGCGTGAACTGAGTTGTCACCATAACAGCGCTTGAACGCTCATGAAATTTGCGCAAACTCCAGATCGCAAAATCCACTGAAAGACCAAAACGCTTACGGAAATACTCAGGGAAATTGGTTGTATACGAAGTTGTAAATGGGATGTTTCGGCGCACGCAATAAATGAGTGCCGCCCACCCGAGTGGTCCCTCAAGCAGAATGTGAATGGCATCCGGTCTGATTTTGTCCAGAATCGATTCCATTTGCCAGAATGCCCCTAGGCCTAATCGGACATTTGAACCGTCCCACATATTGATACCGTGAAACATGTCAGGCGTAAGTGGAATTACATCAAAACCCATTTTGCTCAATTCCCTACGCAGGTTTTTGAGCAGAATCACAGGACCGCTCGTCAGTGGAGGAGCAGCGTCGGAGACGAGAACAATTCTTTGCATATAGCCCTTTCAATTTGCGGTGAATTCACGCATCGCTTAGTTAAAAGTTGCAAGCGCGACTCCGTATTTGGTGCTTCTTTTCAGGTTTACGGAATCAAGACATCGAGATGATGCAGGCAGTAACCGGGAAAACTTGAAGCTGGTGTGTTTTGTTGAAACGCTTATTACGAGGAATTTTCAATGTCGGTAACTAGAACTTAGAAAGTGCAATGTCTCTTCAACAACCAAGGCGTGGTTAAGATCAAAGACTGGGGATTTATTCTTGACTCCGCCACATGCGAGAAGCTACAAGCGGAAGCCAAGCCTGCGCTAGCAATGCGCTGTTTGTAAAAGCCACCGGCGAAATATTGGTGCGGGCCGCTTTCAACTGGCCGGCAGTTAGTGGTAGCTCGTTTCTTTGTGTCGTACCATTCCGCGATATCCATGTTCTATACAAACCAATGTCCTAAAAACGAATGAAGGATCACGAATATGAGGGAAAGCAACCAATGGCGACTAGAGTTGCGCCGATTGGTTGTTTGAATTGTTTGGGGGGAGACAAATTGAGCTGACACTAAAGAAAATAGAAGACCGAGCCGATTTCCGCAACAAAGGCAGGGTTAAGGTTGTTAAGTGTCGCAAAGGAGTATTCTGTCCCCATTGGGCATCCTACTGTTAGAGTGGAGCCTACTTTCTGTTCAGGAGATACCTGGATGAACCAACGAATTGTCATGGTGGGAGGCGGATTTGCAGGCGTTAAATGCGCTCGCACGCTTCGCAAACTGCTGCCGAAGTCTGATTACGACATTGTCTTATTCAATCGTGAGAACCACATGGTGTTTCACCCTCTTCTTGCAGAGGTTGCTAGTGCCGCAGTACGACCGGAAGATGTTGGAGCGCCACTGCGACAACTCTTGCAAGGCATACAATGCCGAACCGAAGAAGTAACCGACGTAGATCTTGTAAACAAGCAGATCTCCTATGAAGCTTATGATGGCCAGGTTAGAACAACAGGATTCGATCAATTAGTACTCTGTTGCGGAAACACTGTAAATCTTTCGCTCGTGCCAGGCATGGACGATCATGCATTTCCACTCAAAACAATTGGGGATGCTCTCACTCTGCAAGCGCAGATTATGGAGCAACTGGAAAAAGCAGAAGTATGCGAAGAAATTGAACGGAAGCGCTGGTATCTCACTTTTGTAATTGTTGGCGGCGGATTCAGCGGTGTTGAAATAGCCGGTGAAATCAATGATTTAGTGCGCCACAGCACCAAGTTTTTCCAAAACATCAATAAAGAAGATGTCAAAGTAATTGTGGTGCATTCACGCGATCAATTACTGCCAGAAGTGAATGAAAGTCTGAGGGTCTTTGCAAAACTGAAGATGGAGCAATCCGGTGTGACGGTAATGCTCAACTCCAAAGCTAAAGCAGCAACACCGGAAGGATTGATGTTAGCTGATGGAAACTTTCTGCACGCCGGAACAGTTGTTTGCACAATAGGTGTTACAACACAACCGCTTATCGAACGGTTAAGAGTTGCGAAAAAATACGGACGTCTTCTCACTCAACCGGATATGAGTTTGCCGGACTATCCTTTCGCGTGGGCGCTAGGTGATTGTGCGGCAATCGTAAATGCCCTCGATGGAACTTTGTCTCCAACGGTAGCGCAATTCGCAGAGCGTCAAGGCGTTCAGGCAGCGAAAAATTTAGTAGCTCGGTTGAAAGGACAACCTACGAAACCTTTTCACTTCAAGATGCAAGGACAGCTTTGTGCAATAGGAGGTCGCTCTGCAGTTGCTGAAATATTAGGTTTTCAAATATCGGGAATTCTCGCCTGGTTTATGTGGCGGGGCATTTATTTGATGAAGCTTCCTTCCTTTGCGCAAAAAGCAAAGGTTGGCTTCGAATGGGGTTTCGATCTGCTATTTCCGCGAACACTTGCGCACCTGAAAGCAGATCGCAGCAAAAGAGTGGGTAGGGCTTACTATCAGCCCGGCGACTTTGTTTTCAAAAAGGGTGATTCGGCAACAGAGTTCTTCGTGATTGAAAAGGGCGAAATAGAAGTTGTTCAACATGGTTCTGATGACAGCCTTCAGACGGTTGCTGTTTTGACAGCAGGCGATTTTTTCGGTGAATCAGCACTGATGAATATGACTGAACGCCATCACAGCGTGCGCGCCCGCACTGAGTTAACCTGCATGGTGCTTGGTCGCAATGTCTTTACGCAAGTGTCAGCGGCGCTTGCTCCATTGCACGAAGCGATCGCCTCAGCAACCCGGCGCAGGCAAGGTATGTGGCACGAAGTACCGGAAGTTCGACAACTTCTGGAGACGATTCCAATAGAAAAAATGGTAGAACCACTGCCCATGCCACCGGTTGAACTATCAGCCTGTGTTGAAGACGTTGTTGAAAAGATGGATACGACAGGCGCAGACATGTGTTGCGTTGTAGACAGCTCTGGCCATTTGGTGGGAGTAATAACAAGATCTGATCTATTGAGAGCTCTTGAAAAAGCTGCACTAGCGGATCCGGATGTAGATTTACCCGTGACAGATTTGATGATAGCCAACCCTATTTGCATGTCTCTCAATGAACCATTGGCGGTGGCAGTTGCTACAATGCGCGATCATGATCTCAAACAAATGCCTGTTGTAGAAAGCAGCCGTAAACGAATTCCTCTGGGACGAATTCGCATCGAGAAAATTGTTCATCACGTGCTTGTTGAAATGATGAACCGCCGCAAAAGGCAATCTGTAATCGCTTAAACCGAGACTGGGTTATCCGAGCACGTCTGCTGTATTTACGACGGTTGCAAACTCTCCCTTTAAGCTAGCGAGAGCATAAGCATGAACGTTTTCTGCCGGATAATGTTCACCATTAATGCCAGTGCGATTAAATGTTGCTGTGGCATCGGCAACAATGTAAGTGGTGAAACCAAGATTGCCAGCCATTCGCGTTGTGGTTGAGACACAATGATCGGTTGTCAGTCCTACAATCACAATGGTGTTGAAGCTATTTTTTCGTAAATACTGTTCCAATCCTGTGCCGATGAACGCACTGTTAACGTTCTTTTCTTCAACGTGTTCACCGGCAATCGGTGCAACTTCCTTTTTGAATTCGTTTCCGGATTGTCCTGGTTTTAAAGGAGAGTGTGGCTCAGTGGACATGTGCCGAACATGAACGACAGGTCTGGATTTTTTTCGCCAAAAGTCGAGCAATCTTACTATGTTCGACTCTGCATCCGTATTGTTGCGAACCCCCCACACAGGAAGTTCGAATCCCTTTTGAACATCAATAATCAGTAAGACAGAATTGCTGGGTAGACCTTGCATAAGTGCCTTGCTCCTTCATGACCCGTTCCACAATCCAAGCACAGCAACCAATGATAAAGGACAATTTCGCCATTTGCGCCGCTATAATTTTACGAATTCTAGTCTGGAGACTAGCAAAAGGAGACCAGATGAATCGCATAATTCTGCCGCTTCTCTCAATCACTACTATTGTGCTTTTAGGCGGACCGGTTGTAGGGATGCCGGAGTCCGAGCTGTCTGGAGATAACTATCTCGACAAGCCGGAACTCATTCGAAAATGGTCTAAGGACCAAATGCCTATTCCAGTTTATTTAAAACCTGGCGAAGGTGTGCCAGGTTTTAAACCTAGTTACATGCAGCTAGTTAAGAATTCTTTTGAAGAATGGTCAACTGCAACCGGTGGTAAAGTCAAATTTCGATATGTCGATGATCCCAAACAAGCAGAGATCAATTTGAGCTGGACAGATGATCCTTCCAAATTGGATCAAATAGAACCATTGCAGGCCGGTTCAACAAACTGTTTCTGTGGAGATTTTGGTATCGAAGGGGCCAAAATCGTGATGCTAACAAAAAAGCCACTTGAAAAAACAGACTTGTCGGAAAACGATATGCAC
>CAJCIF010000411.1 GCA_903970355.1 Actinomycetota bacterium | reverse complement strand
CACACAAGCGAAGATTATAGACGTAATGAAGCACGGCTCGCAAAGCTTGGCGAGTTTCAGTAACAAGCCTGTCTCCATTGTCACAAAAAAAATTTGGGCACCGAATTCAGTGTGCGTGGACGTACCGTTCCTGTTTGAATCCTTAAATATTCGGCTGAATTGCCACTTCTTGGCCTATAATTTTTCGGTTCTCACATCGTCTCTGTTGCAGGTTAACTGGAATGTCGGCGTTGGGGCGTATCGCATTTGGTGTCACTGGCAGCCTTCTTACCTTATTTGGTCAGACGCTCGTCTTTTGTTCCTCGTTTTCTGTCGCGGCCTATGCCAAAGAAACGAGCGACCCCCCATTTGAAATTGCCAAAAAACTAGCGAACGATCCGCATCTTCTTTCGTTCCAATATCTTTCATCTGTGCTTGGTCCTCCCAATCGCTGTGTCAATTTGCGCTCCGGATTTACTCGTAGAGCGCTCTGGCATGAATCTCAAACCAACACTGAACAATACGAGTTTCAACAAGAAGTTGGGCCCACATTGACGCGCGGCCATGTGGAATACAAATTTACTGTCCATCTTCCGACGACGAGCAATGTGGATATGTCCGCGCTCGAAAAGGCTTTTGGATCGAGTCATAAGTTTCACTATGACAACAAGAGCAATCCAAACTACGACTTTGTGATTTCTCCCAGCACAACCGTAACGGCGGTTAAACTCACTAATTGGCCGCTTATGAACAAGCTTGTCGTTACGTACGACGGGCCGCAGTTGTCCGGACCTACGCAAACTGAAATGGACGAAATAGCGCAGAACAAGCGAACACTCGCTTTTGAACATCACAGCAAAGGCAGACATGCTGATGCAATTCCGGCACTGTCATCTTATTTAAGAGAGAAACCGTCGGATGCAGAAGCGCATTTCCGTTTGGCAGAATCATTGAAAGCAAATTGTCATGTCAATGAAGCTATCTCGGAATACAGCTTGGCGTATCGACTATCATCGAACGATTATCGTTTGCAAATTCAATGTCTTGATGGTCTTAGAGCATTGAAGGTGTTGCCTTCAACCGTTCCGCCTATACAGCCTCCGGCCGAAACGGCTCCGGCTAGCCTGGCCTACAAACCTTTCGGTCCAGCTTATGGTCCACAAATGCCGCAGGCTATCGCAAACGGTATTGGCATTAAAGTAGCGCCGAGCAGGCCTTTTTTAGATCCTAATTACGACCCATTCCAACTTGACGCGGCTGTCATGACCCCTGTCAATTACACAAAATCGATAGCGGCCTCAGCCAACCCTCTTGAGACAGGATTTTGATCAGGCGCGGTTCCTGAAAGGGTAGCCAGTACTTGACTTGTAGACGTCATGGGCGCCCATTAAATTTGCTTGACAATTGAATGGTATTGGTTCAATATTGACCCTTGGCTAAAGGTAATTTTTCATACTATTCGTGGTCCCATGGCAGTCACAGATACAAAAGCAGTAATCGATTCCCAAGTACACAGGGATAACGTCAACACGGCGGAAAACGTCGTCAAGAGTCGCGCTCTAGAGGCGATGCATCAAGAAGTCTATACAGGCGCGATTGGCGCTACTGACACTGCCTTTGCAAGCTTAATCGGTGGAAAAGCAGCTACTCCGGTAATTCAAGGCAAGGAGTTCGTTATTCCGCCTGCGCCATATCCGGAATACACTCAAGAACAAATCAATGCCGGTAACAGGGCACTCGATAAAGCTTTCGTTTAACTGTTCTAGTCAACAAGATTGCCAAGTTCCGAAATTGGATCGAATTTCGGAATATGTAGCAAGCTGCGCGGACAGTGCCCATCTTCGGGCAGATTAACCCGCTGGCTATTGTCCGAATAGCATTTCCGAAAGCCTGCCTGATTTTTAGCTAGACTTCGGACACCTATTTGAAGTTGAAAAAAGGGTGCCTAGGCTTTGGTTTTTGTATCTTTGGCTTGCTGATGTTCAGGAGTGCCATCTATAACAGCGAAGGGTCCGCAAACTTGGTCGACCATTTGTTTGAAATTGGCATTTAAACTTTGTGCACCAAATATTTGAGGATTCGATTCACCTAGAAGTTTGCAGGATTCAGCACGAAAGCTATGAAGAGCTTGTTGGCTCGCATCGTTGGTACCGAATTTTTCCTGGACTGTAGCAGCTAAATGTTCGATGTTCGGATTTGCAGACACGTGTCGAGATCCTTTAGTAAATTTGCAACGCCATTAGTAATTTTGAAGAGCTAAAAGAATAGAAGGAAGAATGCCGGTCATCACTCTTCCTTCAATCCTTTTCCTCTGTTCCTTTGCGTTGTGCGCAATGGAGTGAATCAACGTTGTCAATTTAGCGCAGTGCGCCGGGGAAGACGTTATCAAGTTGTTAATCGAATCTCAGCAAATATTAAAAGTGAAAAAGGAATTGTTCTAGTAAAAACGAATATGAAAAGCCACTGCATATGGTGCCTTCAAGCGACATTTGGTTCGAAGAGTTAGAATAAGGGGGACGAATGCTTGACCCGGACCCACGATTATGCAATATAGAGGCAAGCAAACCGCCCTTTTTCGCAAAAGCCGTGCCTCCCGGCCTGGCAGTTGATCTCCGTTGTATGGTGGAATCTTTGCAAATGCAGTTTCCTCAATAGGTTTCCGACTTTGACTGAAGGCAAAATCCGATTGCTTTTGATAGAAGATGACGCGGCTGACGCGAAGCTTTTGCGCCGGATGCTTTTGGACCGAGCCGCGGCGCAATTTGAAATAGAACACGTCGTTTACCTGGAAGAAGCTCTAAACCGTTTGAAATCCGGAAATATAGATGCCATTTTGTTGGATCTTTCCTTGCCTGATTCTCAAGGGCTGGAGGGCTTTTACGACATTCATAAAACAAATCCTTCCGTGCCATTATTGGTTCTTACCGGCTTTGATGATGAATCAATGGCACTTGAAGCTGTCAGAGCAGGAGCCCAGGACTATCTCGTAAAGGGGAAAGTTAACAGCACATGGCTGCAACGTGCTGTTCTCTATGCCATTCAGCGCAAGGCCGCAGAAGAAAAGATTCGCCAACTGAATCAAGATTTGGAAAGGCGTATAGACGAGCTTGCGAAGTTAAACACAGAGTTGGAACTGATAAAAGATCAAGCTCTTGCTACCTCTCACGTCAAATCTGAGTTCGTAGCCAAAATGAGTCACGAGATAAGAACGCCTATCAGTGCGGTTGTAAGTATTTTGGACTTGTTGAGCGCAACCATGCTAAGCGCCGAACAAGAAGAGTTGATCAGTCTCTTCAATGAAGCGACAGACTCATTGCTCGCCATCATTAACGAGGTTCTCGATTTCTCTAAGATTGAAGCCGGCAAAGTACACCTGGAATCGCTGGATTTTTCACCATCTTCTCTTGTCGAAAGCGTAGCCGACATCGTTATTTCTGCGGCTCGCAAAAAGGGACTTAGCCTTTTGACTTTTATAGATCCCTCCATACCGGCAAGAGTAAAAGGAGATCCGGCCCGATTGCGCGAAGTGCTTCTCAACTTTGCCGCTAATGCCATTAAGTTCTCCGAAAAAGGTCAAATACTTATTCGCGCTTCTCTAGAAATGTTGGGCGATCAGCTAGCCACAATTCGCTTTGAGGTTATCGACGAAGGTCCCGGCATTACCATGGAAGGGCAGGAACAGCTGTTTCAACCGTTCGTACAGGTTGCCGGCGCTCAGAAAGGTGGAACAGGTTTAGGGCTTGCTATATCTAAGCGTCTCATCGATTTGATGGGCGGCAGAATCGGCGTTGATTCCAAAGTTGATAAGGGCACCACCTTCTGGTTTACAGTGCCGCTTATCTGTCCGGATTTGACCGCAACTATAATAGAGCCGTGCTCGATGAGTTCAGGAAAGGTTCTGGTCGTTGATGACAATCTTTCCGAATACGGCATAATCGCACGCTATTTGCAGGTGGCAGGCTATCTTTCGCAACACGCCGAAACTTCAGCCGATGCGATCAAAATGCTGCATGCCAGCGGTCCCGAAAAGGATAGTTTTGAAATTGTAATTGTTGGTTTTTCGCACACGGCCGAAGACAGCATAGACCTTTTGCGCACGATTCGTTCAGATACCTCAATACCCCCGGCGAAGTTGATCTTGCTTGCTGATTTGGACGCTCGCGATAAAAGAGAAAAGGCATTAAAGCTCGGGTTTTCAGCAAGATTGGTTAGACCAATCAAGCGTCTACAACTTATGGATCACCTCGTTGCTTTGCTAGACACAACAGAAGCGGATGCAAGTGAAGGAAAAGAATTAGATGAAACTCAAGGCAGTGCTTCAACCGATACTGGCCGAACAATTTCGATCCTCCTGGTAGAGGACAGTCCTCTGCAACGCAAACTGCTGTTCAAGCAACTTGAGAAACTCGGTTTGAATGTGGACATTGTTACTAACGGGCGGGAAGCAGTCGAAGCAGCATCCCTTACCCATTACGATTTGATTTTGATGGATTGGCAAATGCCAGAGTTGGATGGACTTGAAGCAACTCGCCTTATTAGAGAGGTTGACCGCGCCAAAAATCGGCGCACGCCAATTGTGGCGCTCACTGCGCGTGCACTTGATTCCGACCGTGATCAATGTCTTGAAGCTGGCATGGATGATTACGTAAGAAAGCCAGTCGGAAGAGCTCAATTAGGACAGCTTCTGGCCCGCTGGGTTTATGCCGGCGTCTCCAATTGAATTGATTATCGGCGCGCTAACGTAGGGGCATGGCACTGCCATGCCCAAAATTTTTACGGGTGGGCATAGCATTGCTATGCCCCTACGTTATTCATGCGTTATTCATGGTTATCCATGCGTTATGCATTGCGTAATGGTTCACGATTATGCAATCGTGAAGTAGAAAGTAGCGCCTTTGCCGACTTCACCCTCAGCCCAAACCTTACCGCCCAGTCGGCGAATAATGCGTTGAACGGTGGCCAAGCCAACTCCATCACCAGGGAATTGATCATTACTGTGCAGTCTGTGAAAAACAGCAAAAATCTTGTCTGCATGCTTGGAATCAAAACCCACACCGTTGTCGCGAACGAAGTAGGCTGTGCCTCCATCTCGTTCCGTCTTGCCCATCTGGATGAGAGGTTTGTTCTGCCGTCCCGTAAATTTCAAGGCATTGCCAAAAATGTTTTCGAGGACAATTTTGAGGAGATCCGGATCGCTATTAACGGAAAGGTCCTTTTCGATTTCAAAATCAATTTTTCGATCCGGATAAGAGCATTGCAAATCAACTGCAACAGCCTGTGCCAGATCTGCCATATCTATTTGTTCACGCCGAATTTCTGAAAGAGTCAGCCGGGAAAGCATAAGCATATGATCGATCAGCTGTCCCATTCGCTGGCTTGCTTCGCAAACTATTTTGAGATGCTCTTTGCCTTCATCATCTAATTTGTCTTTGTAGTCCTCAAGCAATATCTTGCTGAATCCATCTATGCTCCTGAGTGGGGCGCGCAAATCATGAGAGACTGAATAACTGAAAGCCTGTAACTCCTGATTGGTTTCTTCCAGGGCTTTTGTTCTTTCCGCCACACGTTCTTCCAGACTGACATTGAGCGTGCGCAGCGCTTCGTCAGCTCGCTTTCGTTGAGTGATATCGCGGGCGATACCAATAATTCTGTAGATATGATTGCCTTCGTCACGCACTGGAATTAGAGTGGTATCGAAGAAACGCTTGCCGACGCTTAGATTGAGTTCTTCCTCATAGCTGAT
>CAJCIF010000410.1 GCA_903970355.1 Actinomycetota bacterium | reverse complement strand
TTCTTAGCTTGCCGGAAGCATACCGAGAAGCAAGACAAGCGCTTATTATCGGCAATATGACGCAGGGCGATGCTGAATTTATCACCGGATATGGTGACCTCGGCATTAAGCGTCTTTTGTATTTGATGATCGACCACCCCGAGCTTGAACGCTTTTACGAGGAGAATTTAGACCCGCTTGAAAGTTATGATGCCGAGTGGGAAAGTGAGCTTGTACCAAGCCTGCGTGTCTATCTGGAGCAGGGTGCCAACCTCAATTCAGCGGCCCGCGCCTTGTTCATACACCGGCATACTTTGCGCTATCGTCTTGAGCAAATCGAAGACATCCTGAAAGTAGACATCACCTCTCAAGAAGTTCTCCTTAATTTGCAAATTGCATTTTTGATCCGAGACATGAAACACGGCACCGAGGGCAAATCCAATCCGTGAGCAATTACGCCGTTGAACTCAACGAAGTAACCAAACAATATGGCGATTTTATTGCAGTTCATTCCACGAACATTGCTATTGCTCAAGGTGAATTCTTCAGCCTGCTTGGCCCGTCGGGAAGCGGCAAAACGACCCTCTTGCGAATCATTGCCGGGTTTGAAACTCCCACCTCGGGCGATGTGCTGGTAGATGGCAAAAACGTCTCCAAAACTCCGCCTCACTTAAGACCAACCAATTTGGTTTTTCAGAATTACGCGTTGTTTCCGCATCTAACAGTTTTCGAAAACATCGCTTTTGGACTGCGCACAAAAAATCTGGTTCCGAAAGCGGAATTGCCGGCCCGTGTTAAATCGGCCCTTGCTCTGGTGCGGCTGGATCAATTTGGCGATCGCTTGCCCTCACAATTATCGGGCGGGCAAAAGCAGAGAATTGCTCTCGCCCGAGCAATCGTCAATGAACCAAAAGTACTTTTGTTGGATGAACCTCTCTCTGCTTTAGATCCGCAAATTCGAGAAGAAATGCAGGAAGAACTGCGTTCTTTGCAGAAACGGGTCGGCATCGCATTCGTCATGGTGACGCACGATCAATCGGAAGCATTGGCTCTATCCGATCGGGTAGCCGTTTTTGCAGCTGGACAGTTGGAACAGCTTGCCTCCCCGACAATTGTTTACGATGAACCAGCCTCGCTTTTCGTTGCTCAGTTCATCGGCGCCAGCAACTTACTTAGTGCGACATTATCAGACGAAAAATTAGACGAAAACAGATTCTGTCTCGCTACCCTCTCAAATGGAGCAAAACTAAAAACTCAAATCAGTGATCCAAATCCAGCGGCTGATAAAGGAATTACACTTTGTGTAAAGCCGCATCAAATAAAACCAGCCGATAAATTAGAGCTTGCGAACAGGACGAACATCTTAAATATGACGGTTGTTTCGGAAACTTTTAAAGGCTCGTCTTTTGAATATGTGCTCAGCGCAGGCGATCTGCAACTGCGCATGGTAACCGCAGACCGGTGCCAAACGGAAAGCAGCAATGCCATTCCTATCTATTTGCCACCCGAACACCTGCGTCTGATTGGGAACCGAGAGCAATATTCAAATAGCCTCGAACCAGCTAAACAGTTATGAAACCAATTTCGCGACGGCGCATGATTGCTAATCTAGCTCTCGTTGCCGGAGGCGCGCTTTTCTCTGTTTCTTGCGCTCGTTCATTGCGCCCGCAAGGCGCCAATCAGCTCAATATTTACAGTTGGGCAGACTATCTGCATCCGGATACCATTCCCACCTTCCAAAAGAATTTCGGTATCCAGGTTTTCTACGACACATTCGCCTCCAATGAGGCTTTGCTTGCCAAACTGCAAGCCGGTGCCACCGATTACGATATCGTTGTTCCTTCCTCGTACATGGTGCGGCCTCTAATAAAGCTCGGCTTGCTGAGCCAGATTGAACACGATCGCCTTTCAAATCTTGACAATATCATGCCTCGCTTTTTGAACCCGACATTTGATCCCGGGCTGGGTCACACCGTGCCGTATTCATGGGGCACAACCGGCATCGGATACAACAGAGACGCTCTTTTGGCAGTTCTTGGCAAAGAGCCTGAAAACGTTGATGAGATAAAAAATGGCGATTTCAATGCGTTCTGGGATGAACGATTTACGAATCGCATAACCCTTCTTGATGATGAGCGCGAAACAATCGGCATGTCTGTAAAACGGCTGGGCGGCTCTTATAACTGCCAAGATCCGGATAAAATACGGCAGGCGGTGAGCGAACTCGTCAAGCAAAAACGGCTTCTCATGTGCTACAGCTCCGATCAAGTCATTATTCAGCTTGCCAGTGGCGACAGCTGGATCTCGCTTGGATACAGCGGTGATGTCGCCCAAGCCCGACGCGCCAATGACAGCGTCAGGTACGTGGTACCGCAATCTGGTACTTCTACCTGGGTGGATAGCTTCGCTATACTTAAGTCTGCTCCCCACAAGGAAGCAGCCTACAAATGGATAGATTTTTTGTTGGACCCAGCCGTAGCAGCAAAAAATGCCGAATACACCCGCTATGCCACTCCCAATGCAATGGCAATGAAGCACCTGGATGAGGCTCTTAAAGCCGACAAGAACATTTATCTGCCGGAAACTCTCCTCAATCGATGTGAAACGGTCCTGGAGGCCGGCAAGCTTACTTTTCTCTATGACCAATTATGGACGGAACTGAAGTGTAGTTAAGTGGATTAATGCCCGTCCTGTCTGGGTATTAATTTGATGGGTTTATTGTCGGAGGGCACCGCTAACAACAATGGAGTATCCATCCATGGGCGATGCGGGCCGTAGAACGCAGTTACAGATGATGCTTGTGCAGCAAGCCGGTCCTGGCGCGCTTCCTCTTAGCATCTTGCCTCCCGCTACCTATCTTCCTTTCATCCGAACGGTCGAACAAACCGCTATGGACGAGAACTTGTGTCCGGTAATTGTTTACTGGTCCAGGCACAGCGCCGCCCGTCTCCTACCCACCGGTCCGAGATACCGGCAATTGATGCGCGATGCCTTTTGCGTCTCCATTTTTTCGGAAGAACATGGCGACCCCCCGGAAGAATGGTGCATGCTGCTTGAGAGCCGCAGTCTCAGCCTGGTTGTTTACGGGCAGCAAGCCATGGAAGCGGTGGAATCGGAAAAATTTCAATGTTCAGGCTCCATGGACCCACAAATTGTTAGGCAGGCGTTTAACCGCCTTTTGCCGATCTGGCAATTTATAGACCTTACCGAAAGCAACCGTCTTGAAGATGCGCGAGCCAATATCGGTTATTCGAATTCGTCACCACCACTGGTGCAAAAACTGAGACAAGCATGGCCGGTTGTAAAATCGCCGATTCAGCCCAACTTGATTTTGCCTGGCGGCGGCATTCTGGAAAGTGATGCCGGGATAAAAATCAATCCGATCGCGCTTGGTGCAAACGATGCACATGACTTCGGACATCTACTTGTACCGATGCCTGAAAAAGGCACACGCCCTCCGGCGCCACCACCGGCAGCAGCACCAACAAACGAGAGTGGTCCAAATCCGTTCGGACTGAAAGGACCGGAAAATCTCTTTGAGCAGCCGGCTCCTGCCACATTTGAATTCCAAACCACTTTCGAAGAAGGTGAACTAAACCCAACGCTTCCCGGTCCAAAAGCAGGTGACAATGGTGGGAACACTAACGGTGGAGCTGGTCAGGGTCCAATCCCGCTCAAAAATCCGCGCCACTCAATGTACGCGGGTGATACCGCTAAAAACAAAGAAGATGTTCCGCCGATTGCACAGGGCATTATTAGTGACATTATTGGTCAGCTCCGGCATTCAAGCGACTTGAATTCAATTTTGCAATTCGCAATTGAGAATTTGACGAAGGCCGCTAATGCAGACCGCGGTATCATCTGGCAAGTGGTGGGCGATCAGTTGGCTGTGACTAACGAATACGCCACAAGCGGCCACACTTGTTTTGCTGGTAACCAACTCGGCG
>CAJCIF010000409.1 GCA_903970355.1 Actinomycetota bacterium | reverse complement strand
CTCTGCTGTGTTTCGAAACGAATAGCCTTGCCTTCAAGAGCTTCTGTAATTGCCGTTTTTAGCTTACTTTGTACAGCTTTTGAAAACTTCCACCAGGGCATTTCCCAATAAAGTCTGCCAATCAATTGCTCACGTAGCGCGCCCGTTTTGGCAAGGGCCGTGTCGTTTACCTGTAAGACGTGTCCTTCATGATCCAGAAGAGCAATGGACTCAAAGCTCTGGTTGAAAATGCCAAGGAAGCGCACTGCCGCTGATCGAAGAATTTCCTCAGTAGATCTTTGTTGTCTGTCGTAGCTGCGCACAACGAGCAGAATGACAACGAGAATGGCAAACGCTAAAAGAACCAAAATCAAAATAGCCCGACGAGCGTCTATGGCTCCTCTGTCAAAAGTGTTTTCGCGAAATTTGAGAAGGGCATATTCGGTTTGTTCAATATCTTTGATGTGGAGATCAACTGAGCTCACCATGCGTTTGCCCTGTTCCGAGCTCAGCAAATTCCAGGCGGCAATCTGACCTTCCGCTTTGCGTGTTGCAATTATGTCTTCCGTAAAGCTGCCCAGTTGATCGACTGATTTGACTAGAAGCGCCACTTTTTCTTTTTGCTGAAGATTATCAGAAACTAGTGCCTCCACATCTTTGACGCTTTGATGGAGCTTACCGACAGCCGTGCGCAGATCCGTTACCAGGCTGTCGTTTCCGGTAATGATGTATTCACGCTGTTTATTTTCGAGATCTTTGAGCACTACGGCGGTGCTCTTCATCTGGCGAAGAACTTCCTGGGTATGCGCCACCCAGCTACCAGAATCTAAAACATCGGAAATTTGTCTATAGAAAAGCTCGCCCAGCGCAAACATCACAAAGATAGTGATTGTGGCTAAGGTCGCAGTTTTTCGTGTGACGGACCATTTCATGAGTTCTATGGTACCTATTCAGCGACTAGATCAACTGCGATTTTTTCGAATTAAGCGTTAACCGTTCCGGCCAGATCGGCTTGCAGGCGTTTATATGCTAATTCGAAAAGCGTCATGATCGAGTCCCCTTCTGTCGGAAAGTCGGCGTGGCCTACCGAACAATTGATGGTGAAATCTTCGCCAAGCTCTCCATGGAACTTTATTCCCTGAATTTCACTGAGCAGCATATCGACTGCTTCCTTTGAATACGGTTTGGAATCGCCGGCAAAGAAGAGTGCTAAATTTTTCTCGCTCCAGCGGCAGCGTTTAATTTCAACCGGAAAGCGCGCCAGAATAAGATCTCCAAGGGATCCCAGGATCTGGTCTTCGGTTAACATTCCGTGTTTGGTAACCAATTCGTGCAGATTTTCAATTTCTAAAATGTACAAACTGGCTTCGGCCCCTTGCTTTTTGCACTCTGCCAGAAGGGTCGCAAGTTTAGAGAGAAATATTTTTCTAGTGAGGCAACCGGTGAGTTCGTCCCTTTCGCGATGTCGTCTTCTGGACTGAGATCTATCCAATTGCGTCCGCACTCTGGCAACCAGCTCTTCGGTTAAAACCGGTTTGGAGAGAAAGTCATCGGCACCGGCTTTGAAGGCTGCTGCTCTTCCCTCCGGCGTGCTTTTCGAGGTAAGGAAAAGTATGGACAGATCGCGAAATTCTTCCTTTGAACGCAAAAGACGACAAACGTCATAGCCGCTTAATCCAGGCATGATCACGTCGAGTATGACGAGATCTGGCTTTACCTCGTCCATTTCTACGAGGATATTGATCGGCTCCTTGAGCGTGTGCACGGATATACCTTCCGGTGTAAGCACTGAAGCAATGAATTTTCCGAGCACTTCGTCATCATCTACCGCCAGCACTTTTTGTTTTTGAAGTTGTTTTGAGGCTAATAATCCGTTTGTGACGGCGAACATTTCCTCTTCTGTGCAACCAGTATGCAATATTCCGGAGACGCCTAAATAAACCTGCACGGCTTCGTCGAGCGTTTCGTCTTCGGTCATAAAAAAGGCGAAAGGCAAACTTTCGTTGCCTGGAGTGAAACGAAGTTCCATGCAAACTTGCGGAAATGAACCGCGCAAATCTTCTCGCACATCAATTATGGCTCCGTCGAAAACACTGGTTTTAAGACGAAGCTGTGCATTGGCAGGTGTTTCTACAACCACTATCTCAGGCATCTTTTCCGGCGAACGCAAAAAGAGGTTGCTCATTTCTTTGTCTTGAGTAATGACAATGATTTTGCCGCTTACTTCTTTAGCGCCCGCTACTGGAGCACCCTTTTGAATGTTAGCGGCGCGCACGGACTGCTCACCATCGCTTAGCGCACGAAATATCTCAGACCAGACAACTTCAGACTCAGTTTCTGAGTTAACATCGAGTACTTTCAATAAGTCCTCGAGTCGAGCCGCCGCCTCGCCAACCCGTATGAATCCAAGGGAACCTGCTGTGCCGCGTAATCTGTGCGCGCAGGAAATGGCAGTTTCCTGGTGCGAAAAAGTGTATGGGTCTGCTTGTAAGCTGGAAACAGCAGAGGATAGGTTGTGCCATTCTTCAGGCAACTGTTGCGCATAATCACTTTTAGCCGAAGCAAGCGCACTTTCAACTTGCAGTTTGCGCGATAGTTGCTTCAGCTGGTCCAACAGCTCATATTCAGAGGGCGCTTCTACCGTCAAATCTTCTTGAGCGACTGCTTCTGTAAAATCTTCGAGCATTTGCTCGTATTGTTTCAAATCTTCCGTGAGATGTTCCGGTTCTGGTGGCTCCTCAAAATCATGGACAACCAATGCTGGTGGCATGGGCATTGCCTCAAGTGGCACAACCCCTTCTAGCTGTTGTAAAAAGAGTTCAGGCGCAATGGGCTTTTGCAAAACAATCGAAACCTTGAGAATGTTTCGCAGCCAATTAAATGTGCGGGCGTCACAAAATGTGCCCGTGACAAACACTATCGGCCACTTATACCCTTCCTCACGTATCTTCGTTATCCAGGTCATGCCGTCTGTATCCGGCAGCCGATAATCTACGATCGCAAAAGCAATAGGATAACTTGCCAAATGCTGTTGAGCCATTCTGCCGTCGCGTGCTTCGAGAACTTGATAGCCGCGTCCTTCAAAAATGCGCACGATCGTCTGACGAAAATAAGCGTCATCATCAAGAAGTAGTATGTTTTTAACGGGACTGGCAGCCATGCCGATGCAGAATCACTAAACTAGCGAACTCAAGTAAGACATTGTAGTGCGAATGATTCGCACAATGTTACATAGACAGCGCTTCAGCGCCGCCCATAATGAGCACTTTGTCTTCAGTGCAGTGCCAGTGGCGGTGATGCGTTCTGTAACGTAATACTTCAGGCTTCTTCTGTTCGCCGGTTAAGTTGCTGCCAGCCAAGCCTTTGGGCTTTGTTGAGCTTGAGAGTGCATCTATAGCCGCTTCCAGCGCCTGGTCCGACTCGCTTGTATAGGCGACTAAAGGCGCGTCAGGCGCCTTTACGTTAGCGCCGTATGCCACAGTGACACACGAAAAGACGGTGAGAATTAAAGAAATTGCTAAACGCATAAAGTTAACCGGGGTGGTCAATAGCTCAAGGGATTATAGAATGTTGATCTTCAATTTGGAACGACTGATCCCAATGGTTTAAGGTTCCCGGAGCGGATTTAGTGTTGTCAAGAAAACTAACACGTGCTTTAGAGTAACGTCTATCCGTCAAAGATCCCTCAAATTGGGCACATTTCAGTTGATATAACTTTGTAGAAAGCCGCAACCTCCATGTCCTTCCTTCCGAAAATTCTCCCTAGATCTTTAAGAGCCTATACACTGGCATTCTTTTTGGCCTGGCAACCGACAAACATGGCTTGGGCAGCCGGGGAATCTATTGTCGAAACTATTCGTGCCCTGATCGAAAAGGGTAACGCTCTCTTGAGTCACGGCTCTTACGAGCAGGCTATAGAGGAATACGAAAAAGTATTGGAAAAGGAGCCCAATAATCCTTACGCCAAGTCCAATATTGTTCTGGCCCATAACAATTGGGGCATAGCCTATTTCCACCAGGGCAAGCTCGAGCAAGCTAAAAAGGAGTGGGATACGGCTTTAAAGCTCAATCCAAACGATCATAATGCCCACAACAATATAGCTGTGCTGAAAAATGCGCTTGCTAAGCAAGGAAAGACTCTAGACGACATAGATACCGAAAAGAAAGAGAAGGCAGAAGCTGCTAAAAAAGAGCAAGAAAAAAAGGCAGCAGAAGCGCCACCATCGGCAGTGGTAATTCTCTCTGGTTCACAAAAACAGCCGACATCTGAAAACTCATCAGATGCAAGTGCCAGTGGTGCGCAAATAGTTACACCACCGCTAAATAACACTAGTTCAACCAACTCCAGTTCAGGTGCCACTATCTTGAGCGGAAGCACTTCTTCTCCACCTGCAAATTCAGCAACGAGTTCAGGAGCAAGCATCATTCAGAACAAAAATGCGGATAAAGGTGCAATACAAACTTACGGGCAGCAAGGATGGTCAAAAGAAGAACCTGCTCAAGCAGAAAACGCCGCTCCAGCCGTGCCAAAAACGAAAGCACAAGAAGAGCTGGACGCCTTCAAAAGACTCACTTCTACCAGTGAAAAAGCCGCGGGAGAGCAATCTGCACCACCCGTTGAGAGCATACGTAAATCTGTGCCAATGATCGGAGCACCACTTGTGTTTCATTCCTCGGGGCGAGTGCAAACAGATTCAGGTGAAGCTGCTGATTTTATGGATGACAAGCTGAGCGGTCCGTCTGCCAGTGCCACTCGACCAAGTTCACAGAACATTCCGCAAGCCGTTCCACAATCAGTTCCGCAAAATCCGCCGGCTGTTCAAAGAGAAAATCCGCCGCCGAATTATG
>CAJCIF010000408.1 GCA_903970355.1 Actinomycetota bacterium | reverse complement strand
CCGGAATACAGAACCAGTTTCAACCGCATTGAGTCTGATATGAAGGACGCTGAAGATAGGCAAAAACGCGGTGATGCCGCTGGTGCATCGGCTGCTGCCGGAAACTTGATTAACGATGTAATCGCCGCGCAATATCGGTTTGGCAACGATCCAAATTACATGAAATCCCTGAACCAGGAGCTTATCGATAAACACTTACTGCCACCAGGTTTTGAGTTGACTGGAACCACGCACACAGATAAAGGAAACTATTTGAAGATGCGGGAAACCAAGTTTGGCAACACCTTCAACGTTAGCCGGGACGAAATTGAGCGCATCACCCCTAAGCAATAACGCCTAATACGGCCATCTCCAATTGGCGAATTCCGGTTTGTCTATTCCGAACTCGTGCGCATAATTTCGACAATCTATTTGCATGTCCAGAAATCTGGATTTGGCATGGGCTCCTGATACTCTCAGGTGCGGGACACGATCAATAACATCCATGGCAATAGTGAATCGATCGATTTGATTGTTGATAGCGAGTTCCAATGGCGTATTGATATTGCCCTTTTCTTTGTAGCCACGAACATGAATATTGTCGTGATTTGTACGGCGGTAAGCGAGCCGGTGAATTAGATATGGATAGCCGTGGAAATTGAATATAACCGGCTTGTCGACTGTGAATAGACTGTCGAAATTCTTGTCGCTCAAGCCGTGAGGATGCTCAGTTTCCGGTTGCAGCATAAGCAGGTCTACAACATTGAGAAAGCGAATTTTCAAGTCTGGAAATGCTTCGCGCAAAAGTGCGTTTGCTGCTAATGCTTCTTGAGTTGGAATATCACCGGCGGATGCTAAGACTACATCCGGCTCGCAGCCATTGTCGTTACTTGCCCATTCCCAGATGCCAATTCCCTTCGTACAGTGTTTTACAGCAGCATCCATATTTAAATATTGCACGTGATTTTGCTTATCAGAAACAATCACGTTTACGTAGTTTTCACTGCGCAAGCAATGATCTGCACAAGAAAGCAAACAGTTTGCATCCGGCGGCAAATAAATACGCACGATGCTGGGCCCTTTGTTCACAACAACATCAAGGAAACCTGGGTCCTGGTGCGTGAAGCCATTGTGATCTTGGCGCCATACGGTGGAAGTGATGAGCAGGTTAAGTGAAGCGATGCTGGCACGCCAATCCAATTTGTTTGATATCTCGAGCCATTTCGCATGCTGATTGAACATGGAGTCGATTACATGCACGAACGCTTCGTAAGTGGAGAAAAATCCGTGCCTACCCGTCAGCAAGTAGCCTTCCAGCCATCCTTCCAGAGTATGCTCGCTGAGCATCTCCATCACTCTGCCATTGACAGCCAGTTCTCCACCATCATTGTCTTCTGGAAAGTAGTTTGCAATCCAGAATTTTTTGGTGGCTTCATACACAGCATCTAGCTTGTTAGATGTTGTTTCGTCGGGACCGAATATTCTAAAAGTTGTTGGGTTAGCTTTTATGATATCTCGCAAAAAGATACCGAGCGGCCTCGTATTTTCGTGATCAACGTTGCCGGGACGATCTACTTCAATGGCGTATTCTTTGAAATTCGGCATTTTCAAAGGCTTGTGAATAAGCCCACCATTGGCATGAGGATTTGCACCCATACGGCGCTTTCCTTCCGGAGCCAATTTCTTTAACTTAGAACGCAGTGTGCCATTCTCATCAAAAAGCTCTTCTGGCTTATAACTCTTCAACCAGGCTTCGAGCTGTTGCAAATGCTCAGGATTTTCCTTTACACCGGCTAACGGCACCTGGTGAGCACGCCATGAACCTTCAACTTTATGTCCATCCACCTCTTTTGGACCAGTCCATCCCTTCGGTGTGCGCAGAACAATCATCGGCCAACGCGGGCGAATGGTATCGTTTTTGGTGCGGGCTTCCTTTTGAATAGAGCGAATTTCTTCAATGCAATGCTCAATTGTGGCAGCCATAGCCTGGTGCATACTGTCATGATCACTGCCTTCCACGAAGTACGGAGTATATCCGTAACCACGAAATAGATGTTCGACCTCTTCGTGGTCAACACGAGCGAGAATGGTGGGATTGTTTATTTTGTAGCCATTCAGTTGCAGAATGGGCAGAACCGCACCATCACGAGCAGCATTGATAAACTTGTTGGAATGCCAGGCTGTCGCCAGTGGTACTGTTTCTGATTCACCATCTCCAACAACTACGGCTGTAATCATGTCCGGATTATCAAATATCGATCCAAATGCATGGGATAGGCTGTAGCCAAGCTCCCCACCCTCATGTATGGAGCCTGGTGTTTCCGGTGTGCAATGGCTGCCAATGCCCCCGGGAAACGAAAACTGTTTGAAGAAAGCACCCAAGCCTTCTTCATCTTCACTCTTGTCAGGGTAAATTTCCGAATAAGCGCCTTCCAAATAAACAGGGGCTAACACCCCAGGCGCACCGTGACCCGGTCCGGCCATGAAAATCATATCCAGATCCAGCTTCTTGATCATTCGATTCAAATGGACATAGCTGAAGCTCAATGCTGGGCTTGTACCCCAGTGTCCAAGCAAACGGTTCTTTATGTGCTCAGGCTTTAAAGGCTCTTTTAGTAGCGGATTTGATTGCAAATAGATCATCCCAGCCGCTAGATAGCAGCAAGCTCGCCAGTAGGCATGCGTATCCTGCAATTCTTCGGAGCTCAACGGTGTGCCGGTCACGGTTGATCGTGCCTTCCCAAACGCGCTGAGTGACTCATTCTCCCGGGTACGTTGTTCAGAAGCTACAACCATTTATCTGCTCCTCAGTTATCAAACAGGAACGAAAAACTTAACTATGATCGCGGAAATGGACGCAAAAGGTATGCCTTGTTTGCGGATTGTACCAATTTGACAACCAAGAAGCGGTGAATCAGCCAATAAGAAGGTCAGGATCCGCAACATGTTCGGTCGAGACTCGTCCGCTTTTGATTGCTTTGAGAAGAGCATTGTGATCTTGCTCATTTTGTTTGACGTAAGCCAAAGCGAACTTTGATAAACCCTCATCAAAAGCGGTGCCCCTGCCCAGGTAACCAAAAATTTGGGCTGGATCTCCAGTACGAGCGTGTGCTCGCGCCAGAGCATAACCGCACACTTCCGCATACTGTTCGAGAGTTGTATGGTCGAGTTCATCAATTGGCACTGAAGCTTTAACATCCATCAATTGACGTATGTAGTATTGACGCGTTGGTGAAGCTGTCCAGCCAAGAAACATATCGGATGCGGCTTGCAGTAATCTTTGGCCATTAACTACACGCTGCCCGGAATTCTCGAATGCTGTGTGCCCCAGATATTGCTCTAAAACTGATTTCGTTGCTTGCTTCAATTGCAGGAAAATATAGTCATCATCTCCGCCTTCGCCATGAAGCAATACTATTGCTGCTATAGTTCCGACACTTCCAACTCCTACGACTTTAGCAGCAACATCTACAAAGTGGTACCGCTGTAAAAGACGCTGCCGCGATTCCCATAAACTTGTTGCGTATGATTTGAAAATCAAATGGAGTACTTCATCAGTGGCGAGAGCAGAATGATAGATCAATGGCATCTGATCTTTTATTCTCCGCTTTCCATTCACGACTTCCGTAAGTTTTGCCAGGGCGCCGGCATGGCTTCTTTTAGCCTTGAGTTTTGCAACATCCGCCAGTGCTGATTTTTTTCGACCGGGCATTCTTATGGTGCGAATTAAGTACTCCCAATCGATGCGGTGATACCAAACATCGAGCGTACTCATTTCCGAAAATTCTTCCATTTTTTCTCGATAGCTTTTGGATAATCTCGCCACGCAGTTTTCTGCTATCTGTTCCGTAAATCCATTGAATTCAGCGGCTACAGCAAAACTGGCTGCCAGTCTCTTTAAATCCCATTCGAAAGGTCCAGGCAGCGTTTCGTCAAAATCATTGAGATCAAATATGATGTTGCGCTCCGGAGTTGCAAAAATACCGAAATTAGATAGGTGACAATCACCACATAGTTGAACGGTAAGATTCGTATGATCGGCAAGAGAAAGATCACTTGCCATAATTGACGCACCACCTCGGAAGAATGCAAATGGAGATGAGCTCATACGCTGGTATCTCAAAGGGACGAGATGTTGGAGCCGAGATTCATCTTGAGAAATCAACAAATCAATTGGATCTGGACGCTGTGAATGAGCTTCCCAAAGTCCGTGCCCGGTCCGATTGAATTTTGTGCGCAGTTTTTTTCCTGCCGCGATTCGCTCTGCCGCTGGAATTTGATCGTGGAAGAAATCTTGCCAATCGGTAAGAAGACTAACCGCACCCTTCTTCTCTTTACTTTTTGTCGTAGTCATTGGTTGGCTGCTCCAAAGTAAATACAGCGTATTTGCTATCATGCCCGCAAATACCAAGCCCGTCACCTGGTAGGATCATACCTCTTGGGGAATAATAACTGGCGACTTGACGACGAATAATCTTGAAAGAACGAAAGTTAAATGCACAAAGAAATAAAACCTGGACGATCGTCTTTGGTTGCGCCATGATCTGCTGCATCGTGTCAGGTTTTCTCTATGGACTCGCCTATTACACCAAAACTTCCTTTCCCACGCACAAGCCATTGGCAATATTTTTCGCCTTCTCCTACGTAGCCTCGCAAGCCTCATTCACCATTTGGCTAGCGAACCAGCCCAAAGACGTCCAAAAAGCGAGTACCGGCATGCAGATATTCACCTGGGCTTTCATATTGATCGTAGCTTCAGTTGTGATCTCCGCGTTCACGGAATAATTCAGTGACGTTGCGGTATTGAGCCTTTAACTGATTGGCACAGCCAATCCATGGAATCGATTTGGCTATCAGTTAAAGCAGTGCCAGTTGTGACGCGTTCTTTGCCGCTTTGATCCAATAGCGGTTTTCCGAACACCGCAACTTTCTTCTTTTCGATATTATCGACAAGTACCCTTGCATCCTTCTGAATAGCCGGCGAAACGCTTGGACCAAATCGCGCCAGTTTTAAAAAATGAGAGTCCAAGCCATAGCGACGATTGCCTGGCTTCCACGTACCGTCAATTACAGATTGAGCGTAATCCACATAGAGAGGTCCCCAGTTCCAACACTCTCCAGTAAGCCAGCATTTTGGCCGCAAATCTTCGAGATCGTAGTGAAAGCCAACTGCGTGTTTATCGTGCGCATCGGCCGCAAGAATTATAGTTCTCGGGCTGTTTTCATGCATGGTCAAGACATCTGCTTTTTGATCGATAAGAGCTTTGGCAGATTCCGATTCGAGGGGAGGATCGCTCCAGGTGTTTGTCCAAACGACGTGCACTACAGTCTGCGGATTCACCGAACGGGCACCAAGTGCAAATGCATTTATCGTTTGCAGCACTTGCGGCACGGCATGGGCAGCCACAAAGCCAAGATGATTGGTTTTTGTCATTTTCCCCGCCACTGCTCCGGCAACAAATTCCGGCTCCCAGTGCGCCAAAATGCATGTGCTCAGATTTGGAAGTGGTGAGTTGCTGGATCGTTCGATATGAACAAATTTCACATTTGGATGTTTTGCTGCAACGTGCTCTGCATGCTCAAGAAATCCATATGATGTCGTGAATATCAGCCCATCTCCACTTGCCACCATCTTCTCCAAAACACGCTCACAATCAGCATTGTCTGGAACGTTCTCCGCCAAATCTGTAATTACTTTTCCTTTCAGCTTGGATTCCAGGAAAAGTTTTCCTGCATTGTGAGCGGCATTCCACCCTTCATCGTTAGCAGGACCAATCAATACGAAACCCACTTTTAAAGGGGCTTTCAATGGAACATTGTCCGCTGCATGGGTAGCGATTATCAACCATCCGAAGAAAAAAGCCGCGATAGGAAAACTAAGAAGGCGCATAATTCACAACTTGAGGGGATGTGCGCTGTTACCTATATTTTTTTGATGGCATGCAGAAATTCATCCGTCGCTTGCATGTTGTATTGCTTTGCGACATCGACATCCTTTTTCACCACCGTGTTTCCTGCACCGGTTAGCATAATTACTTGCTTCCCATCACCTGGTGTGAAAACACCGACGAGAGACGGAAACTCATCGCCATTTTTTACTTTCGTACTGCCGATCGCATAACTAAACGTTTTGCCTGCCACAGTTTCAGTACCCTTTGTGGCAGCATGAAAGTTTTCAGAACTAGGAAGGTTCTCTCCGGCACCGGAGCTCACTTTGCTTGCTTCAATGCTTTCTTCCAGCGTGGCGGTGTTTTTTGTCCATGGCAAGGAAGTAAGAATGAGGTGCAAACCGTCCGGATCGTGTCGAATAGACACAATTTTCATCACGCCGAAATTCATTTGCATTTCGTAGCGAAAACCAGGTGGCAATGGATCATCTACCGTGGCCATACTGTTGAGGACAGTGCGTATTTTTGCAGGATCCTTAACGCCGCTCATAAAGATGCCGCCTGCCACCACCAAACCTATTACGCTGACCGTAATAACGATCCCAATTACCAAAAGCACCTTTGCCCACGTAGGCATTCCGGGTTTGCTTTCTTTGATTTCGTCCATAATTTGCCTCTTTGGAAACACCGCGAAAGGGCGCAGTTCAGGGGATGTAGGGCTGAGCAGACCATACATTAACTGGTCGGTGAACGCAAGCAGTTAAAAATTCCGCTCTCAGGTCCGCTTGACTGCTTGGCGCTGTCCTGTTTACAACGACAGTTTCAATTGCGCTTGCGCCGGTTGCACCAGATTGCTCTCACTGACTCGAAGTGGCTGTTCTTTGTATGAAGAGAGCACCGCTAATTCTTTTTTTGTGACGGGACGGGGCTCACCCATGAAAGAGGAGTTGAACGAAGAAGCTATCTGTTGGACTACGTTTCGATAGTTATTCGGCTCGAAAAAATTTGCATATTCTTTCAATAATTCCGGTTTGTTGTTTATTTCCGGATAACTCATTTGGCCTACCCAAACCTTTTTGACGTAGGGCTTTATCAGCTCTATAAGCCGTTTTGGGTTGCATGGCAGAAGGGGTGCTATCGATACATATACCTTTACTCCCGCTTTGTGCAATCCACGAATTAGTTCCAGACGGCGCGAGAGACTCGGTGCGCTCGGCTCAAATTGCCTGCTCACAGCTTCATCGTCTGTTGTGAAGCTGACGCCGACTTGAACAGCCGAACCAAAAGACTTGATGAGGTCTAAATCTTGCAACATCAGATGGCTGCGCGTATGCAATGTGAGTTTGTGCGGCTTGTAGAGTAATAGCTCTTCCAAACACCGCCTGCTCAGCCGATATTTCAGTTCCAAATATTGATAAGGATCTGTTGCCGAGCTAAAGAAAATTCTGCTGCCGAATACCCTCGCTCGTTCTTTGCGAATTAGTTCCGGCGCATTTGTTTTGACTTGCACCCATTGTCCCCATTCTGAAAAATGATGATTGCCGTTAGGAAACTTAGGCACGTAACAATAAGAACAACTAAAAGCGCACCCGGCGTATGGGTTTATTGAGTAGTCGTATGCGCCAGATAACGAGCCTGCTCGTTGCGGTACGAGTATTGATGAGGCTGTGATTTCTGTAACTTTAACCATACCAATGTATGGTACCAGGTATATATTCTGTTGTAAAGTCTGATGAGCAGGGCTGTAGAATGGATGTCCCGTTTTTAGAAGCACCAAGAATGATATTCAATTATCAAGAAGAACTTTCGAGTTGGAAGAAAAAAATCGAAGAGGCAAATCGCGCCTACAGCAAACGTCGCTACTCACAAGCGGAAGTCCAGTTTTTAGACGCTCTGAAACAAGCTGAGAGTTGGCCTGAGGTCGAAGATAAGAATGAGCAAACTGAGCTCCAATCTGCTTTGTCGAAGAGTTTGAATAATTTGGCTGCCATTTTTCATGCGCAAGGCAAGTATGCGATGGCGGAAGAAATCTACATTCGATCGCTTGCTATAAAAAAAGCTTTGTTTGGCGAAGAAAGCCTTGATTATGCCCTGAATTTGCAGAATCTCGCTGCCTGTTTTAGCGCCAAAGGCCGTTACGATGAAGCCGAGAAATTGTTCACTGAGTCTCTTGCAATAAGAGAACGGTTACTCGGAAAAGACCACCCAGAGTTATCTACAACACTGCGAAATTTCGCTTTGCTTCTAAAGAAAATTGGTAGACACGAAGATGCAACAACCATGGAAGCGCGGGCTACAAACCTCGAAAAGGCGCATTCCTGAAGCATTATTGTTATAGAAGAGGCGTACGCACGTTTCATTTTTCACCCGTACAATTATGGTAATTTTGCGTCGCAGGAACAAAAGGCGCGCTCATACCTCCTAAAAGAGTATGAGGGTCTCAAGAACATTGTGCTCTTATTTGAGTGACGTGTCTTGCGAACGCTAGCTTTTCACATGTTTTAGCGGCTACCCGGTAAAGGAAAGCAGGAGAGACGAAGCGACAATATGGAAATCAATAATTCGAGAGAAATTAATAGATACGCCGAGCCCTGGGGCACTCCTGGTGCACAACAGAAGATTACTAAAAACAAACTTCCGGCAGCAGCACCGAAGAAAAAGACCGCTGACGCAAAGGAAGCGAAAACCGTATTAATTGGACGGGAAGAGGTTTCGATGTTGCCGAAGGATGAATTGGTAGTGGGAGCTCAATCGTTTGAAAATAACGAATTGGTTGCTGTAAACCATTGTATTCTTTCAAGAAGCGCACAAGGAGCTTTCTATGTGCGGGATCTGGCGAGCGATACCGGAACTTTTGTGCGGTTGCCAAATCTAGAGCGCGTGCATCGTATTCCGCGTAATGTGGATGTTCCCGTTGTTGCTGGTGCTATCATTTTTCTCGGTGGTAATGAAGGCGGACGTATTGAAATTGTCGATGCGGGATCCGAAACCTTCGCTCCGTAG
>CAJCIF010000407.1 GCA_903970355.1 Actinomycetota bacterium | reverse complement strand
TGTTCGTCAACATCTGGCACAAGTTCGATTTAGCGATTGCGGTTGTCCTGGTAGCAGGCTTTGCCTACTACCTCTACCATCACTTCAAAAGCGAATAACTAAAGGGTCTTTCGATACTGACGCCGGCGAGTATCCTGGCGGATTTGGAGCAGATCATCGAGTAAGGTGGCCCGATCCGGACCATCCCAACGCCTCAGCCAGTCTTCGATTGCCTGCTGTATCATGCCGCTTTTGTCTGGTGAGTGAGCACCGTAAAGCCGCTTCAGCTCAAGCCAAATTGATTGCAAGGCTGCGAGTTGCTCTGCCGGCAATTTGACGGTGTAGGCTACAAACTTGCGGTCAGCGCTTGCCAGAAGCACCCCGTCTTCGGAGCCCGTTTTAGAGTCTTCCGTCATTCTTACCTTCTAAAAGTCCAGCCTGCCGGTATTGTACCTAATTTGGCGGTCCCCATACACTGCATAGGTGAAAGGCATCGAGAGCTAGGCCACCTGTCACCAATTGAGAAATCTATGGGAAGTCCACCATGGATCTAGTTGATTTTTTTAAATTTTGAACGAGAATCATCATAACAACCGCGGTTTTTTGCCGAGCCATGCGCTTCTGGTAAAGAATCAACCAACTGGTGGCGGTGAGTGTAAAGGCAGTTTATGTTGCAAGATCTAGTTCGGTTGACAGTCACACGTGTTTTGCACGACAAGATTCTTCTCGGTTTGCTCATTGTCGGCATCTTGAGCATTTTTGTGGGTGGCTTCAATGCGAAAGAGGACAATCCTGATTCCGTAAAGCGGGTTCAAGCACAAATGAAGGCCGAAACCGGGCAAACGGCTTCCGCTAATCCAACTGCCAGTTCAGCCGCCCCTGTCCAGGCTCTCGAACCAGGTTTGGCAACAGATTTCGTAAAGTGGTGGATGACCGGAGCGATGGATTACGCAACACAGTCAGCCCTCCAAAATCACACTGCTGCATTTCGGTGGATGACTCCCCAAGCCTCTGAAGCTTTTCAAGCCAGTCTCTGGACTCCTGAAGTTGCCGATGGCGTAACACATGGGCGGATAGTGGCTGCTTTTCAACCTGTTTCCGTTCAAGCTGCTGCCGTCAATCCGGATGGATCGGTGGTGGTTGTTCTAAATGGCACCCTTGTTACACAAGGAAACGGCAGACCGTTTACGCAGCAAATTCAGATGGATCTTCTTGTTAAGAAAGAAACAGAGGGATTAAGGATTTGCGGCATTTATAATCGCGTCGCCAATCTTAACTCCAACAGCACTTACTAGATTGAGCCAATTTTCAACGATGTTACTGCACCAAGCAGCACCGTTTTTCCATGTGGTATATTGATTTGCTCCGAATTTACTCAATGTGCCGAGGTAGCTCAGTCGGTAGAGCAGAGGACTGAAAATCCTTGTGTCGGCGGTTCAATTCCGCCTCTCGGCATATTTTAAATTTCTAAATTTATGAATTTCAACGTGGGTAATCAAATCGTGCTCAAAAACGTTGGACGTGTATTGGTCATATCTGCATTCTTGCTCGCATCATGCGCCTGGGCAGACAACCAAAATGAAGTTTTTGTTGTTAAGCCCTATTTGCAGCTTGGCGATCATCCACATTTATCGAAACCGGAAAAGCTCGATGTCTGTTGGTTCGCAAGAGGTAATAAGGACAAGTGGGCCGTCGAATCGCGATCGGAATGCGCCAAGGAATGGAAGAAAAACGCTGAGCCAGTAATTTCCGTTCTTGAAAATAGCCAGCCCACGAAAGTCTATAATTTTGATGCCACCATTAGCGATCTTGCACCCGGCGCTAAGTTTGAATATCGCGTTCTGAAAAATGGCGAGGAAGTTTTTAAAGAGACGGCCACAGCTCGAAAAAATGAGCATCAGAAGTTTCGTTTTGTCGCATTTGGAGACATGGGAGCTAACTCGGAAGGGCAGAAAAAAGTTGCCTTTCAGATCTACCAGAACAAACCGGATTTCATAGTGTTTCTGGGAGACATCGTTTATTGGAACGGATTGCTCAATGAATACTATGAGAAATTTTTTCCGATTTACACAACTACCTCACCTTCAGAGAAGGTGGGAGCGCCTATTCTAAGCACAGCAACATGCTTTGGTGTGCTCGGCAATCATGATATCGCCCTTAGTGACAAGGACAGTCAAGATGCGGTCAGTCTTGATAAATTCGGCGACAATGCACTGGCTTTTTATAAGGTCTGGAACGAACCCCTAAATGGACCGCTTACCGACTGGCATCAGCCATCAACTACGAAGGTCAAGGGCAGTGAAGAAAAGGTCAAACAATTTTTAGAGAGTACGGGCAACAAGTTTCCGCGCATGGCCAACTACTCTTATGATTACGGCAATTCGCATTGGCTGGTTTTGGATGCCAATCCTTATATGGACTGGACAAATGAATCTCTCAGACAATGGGTTGAGAAAGATCTCGCCTCAGCAAAAAATGCAAAGTGGAAATTTGTTTGTTTCCATCAACCAGGTTTTAGTTTTGATGTGTCACATTTCAAAGAACAACGTATGCGCTTGCTGAGCGATATATTCGAGAAGACTGGTGTAGACATTGTATGGGCTGGTCATGCTCACGATTATCAACGCAGTTTCCCTTTGCACTACACGGCGAAATCCAACGAGAGCGGCAAGATGTCCGTCAATTCTGATGGCACTGTTGATGGTGCATTGCAGATTGATTCTACATACGAAGGCAATAAGGACACCCATCCGAAAGGCATTATTTACGTTGTAAGCGGCGGCGGCGGTGCCAAGTTATATGGCTCGATCAAGGAAAAGGATCCGAATATCAAAAAGGAATTTACGGATAAATTCATAAGCGACACCTATTCATTTACGGTGTGCGATCTGAGTGACAATTTCCTCGATGTCAAACAGATTTCGTGTGACGGCAATTTGATTGATGAATTCAAAATAGACAAATCAGCGGGAGCGCAAGACCATGAACATAAGTGATATAGCTATTTATGGCATACTGGTGCTCGCTCTTCTCGTATTTGTTGGTGGCATGATTGGCTTTTTGAAAGCGAAGAGCAAAGCTTCCGCAATTGCTGGAAGCATTTCTGCGCTTTTGCTTTGTGGTGGCTACTTTGTAACAACCAGCAATCAGTTCAACGGAATTATCGCTGCTTCAGCTGTAGTCGCCATACTGGAAGTAGTGTTCGTCATTCGTTTGGTTAAAACGCAGAAGTTTATGCCAGCCGGTATGATTCTCATTCTCTGCATCATCGAACAACTGCTGTTGGCCGGCGCACTTTTCACCGGCGTTAAACACTAACCGAAATAAGCGCGTCGTTTCAATTTCATTCAATAGTCGGGAACAACTTACGCTAAAGCAAGCGTCCTATTAATTGAGATGTGAACGAATCGAACAACAGGAGTCGAAAGTGCTTTACTCAATTATTGCTTTGCTGGTGGCTTTCTGGTTGGTCGGACTCTTCATGCATATTGGCGGTGGTTTGATCCATACGCTCATAGGCCTGGCGCTTGTCCTATTCGTATATAACTTAATCAGACGCTAATCTGGTGTTTAGAGAGCGAAAGCATAACGCTTGTCAAAGCACTACCGATCGTGTTCGACGCAAATGCTAGAGATTACTTGTGAGCGTGCTCACTTGTGCCGATATCTACAAGTGATTCGATCGTCGATACGTTTTGATCACTTAAGTAAAACTTGGTTGTATTAAGCACGGTTTTGTAATTTAGTGGTTTAGCAAATAAACTCGCGGCGTATGGCAGTTTCGTTGCGCTTTTTGCGCTAATGAAGAACTTGTTCTCTCCACCATATGAGCTGGCCCAGATAAGGGGCAGATCTTTGCTCAGTGGCACTCCCAGCCAGGCACAAAAAACTTCCCGCTGGCTCTCGTTTGTAGGTATTGCATCTGTTCCAAAATAATGATAGACGCAATCCATGGATTTATCTCGATCTCTCCATAATGCACCATGGCGTATCCCTTTCAGCGAAAAATGGTTTGCAGCTAACCCAATAATTTTTTCATTGCCGTGGACCTTTTCATACTGAGCTAGTGGTGGAAAATCTGCGAATAATTTGCCTATTCCATATTTTTTCCATTTAGCATACGGAAGAAACAAGCACTCTTTCGAAGCGGAATTGAAAATGTATGCGTCCCATTTTGGGCCATTACTAAGAACAACATAACCAGGTGGGCTCGTGATTTTGAGGGTATTTTTCCCCAGATAAAGGACGATCGGCGTAGGGAAAGTATTGAGATATTCGATTTTCCAAACGGAATCGTCAGCCGCACGCGCCGCGGGTGCGAAGGCGAGAGCCAGCAACAAGACCAGGCGGATCAATATTTTCACTTCTTTAATTGGCCCTTCAATAATCGGTTGCGCGCTTCCACAAGTGTTTCCATGCGACGGCTGAAACAAAAGCGAATGTAGTCTTTGCCGTCTGCGCGATCTCCGAAAAAGCTGGAGCCCGGCACAACAGCCACGCCAACATTTTCGACAAGGTGTTTAGTGAACGTGACATCATTTTCAAATCCGAATTTGGATATATTTGAAAAAACATAATAGGCACCCTCCGGATTGAAGAATGGAATGCCGACTTGCGTGAGGGTTTCTAAAAGATGTTTGCGCCGTTCTTCGTATTCTTGAGCCAGTTCTTGATAGTATTCTTCGCCCAAATTGATTGCAGTCACAGAAGCTCTTTGAAGCGGCGCCGGTGCTCCTACCGTCAAGAAATCATGTACTTTGCGAATTGAAGATGTCATTGCCGCATTGGCAATTACCCAGCCTACGCGCCAGCCCGTTATGCTGAAAGTTTTGGAAAGGCTGTTCACTGTGACAGTCAAATCTTCCATTCCGGGCAGAGATCCCATCGCCACGTGTTTGCGGCCGTCGAAGATAATGTGTTCGTAAATTTCATCTGTAATGGCGATCACACCCCACTTCTGGCATAGCTCTGCAATTGCGCTCAATTCCTCTTTGCCGAAAACGACTCCGGTTGGATTGTGCGGTGTATTTATGATTATTGCTCTTGTGCGATCGTTGAATGCTCGCTCCAGATCTTTTTGATCGAATCGCCAGTCAGGTTCATGCAATCTCACGTACCGTGGAGTGGCACCGGAAAGAATGGCATCAGGACCGTAGTTCTCATAATACGGTTCAAACACAATAACTTCTTCACCGGGATCTACAAGTGAAAGCATCGCCACCACCATTCCCTCGGTAGCACCACAAACGATAGTGATTTCAGTTTCCGGATTCACTTTCATCTGGTAGTCGCGTTGATATTTTTCAGCTATTGCTGTGCGTAAAAGCGGATCACCCCAGGTAATGGCGTACTGATTGATATCCGCGAAGATGGCTTCTGTTGCCTTCTGCTTCAAAATTTCCGGCGCTGGAAAATCCGGTATTCCTTGCCCGAGATTGACAGCCCCGTGTTTAATTGCCAGCCGCGTCATCTCGCGAATTACTGATTCTGTAAATTGATCGGCTTTTAGAGATCCATTTCGCCGGAGATTGGTTTTCACAATTTGACCTCCCGTCAACTTATGCCGTCCCATTCTTTAAAAAATTGCGTCAAATACATCTCCAAAAATTCATGGCGATCTTTGGCAATTTGTTTTGCTGCTTCAGTCTCCATGCGATCTTTAAGCAGCAAGATCTTTTCGTAAAAGTGATTGATTGTGGTTGTTCTGGTGTTT
>CAJCIF010000406.1 GCA_903970355.1 Actinomycetota bacterium | reverse complement strand
AGGAAGCTTTGCAGGCAGGCCTGGTCCTGCGCCGCGCCGCCGACATACAGAACGAAGCTGCGCTCAAGGCGCAGATCACCTTCCGCTTCGACGCTCCGGCGAGAATCCTGATCGACGTCGATCAGGAACGCATCCTGCAGGTCTTGTCAGAGCTGGTCTCAAACGCCATCAAGTTCTCGCCGCCCGAGACGATTATCAAGCTGTCCGCGCATAACACCAGCCACCATGAGGTCACCATCGCGGTAGAAGACCAGGGCCGCGGCATTGCCTCGGAAAAACTCGACATGATCTTCGAGGTCTTCCAGCAGGGCGACGCGTCGGACTCCCGCGCCCTCGGCGGCACCGGCCTCGGCCTCGCCATCTGCAAAAGAATCGTCCAGCAGCATGGCGGACGGATGTGGGTGGAAAGTGAAGTCGGCCGGGGCAGCCGCTTCCTGTTTACTGTTCCGCGTGCGCATGTCACAGTTCATGCGGAAACGCCCGCCTTCGCATAACACGAACATAAGGTGTCAGCGTCTTAGTCGCTAACGAGATATATAGCCCCATGCCGAACGTCAAAGACAAGCTTTTTTCGCAAAAATACAGGAGCTCCAACTGCAATGTCATAGTTTGTCGCTACTCGATGTTGAACATTTGATGTATGCGCTTCAATATTGAGAAGAGGGATCGCCTCAGAAAAATTAGCCGAATTAAGTTGTGCATTCAAACCGCTTAGCGTGGAGGTTCGCCCTCCCAACCCTTGCGCTGATCCCTTCCTCCAGCCATTCATTTTGTCTATGTTGTTAGCCGCGACAAAAGCATCCGTAAGGAAAGCACTTCGATCTAACCCTGTATCAATCAGTATCCTTTTCTGTGTGAAGAAAAGGTTTGCGATTTTAAAGTCTAGTGCGCATATTGGAAATAGACTAGTTGGATTGACGTTAAAAGTGATTTTGGTCGAGAGATTGCCATCTATTTCGGGACGGTAACGTTTGTTGATGACAAGCAGATGGCGACCATAATCCAAAGTTGTAACATTGGTTCGTAAAAAACTGTATCCAAGTACTCCTGCGAGTGGCTGACCTATTTCTCCGCTTACCCCAGAGAGATCAGCAATGGGCAAATTGCCTCTTACCAATGTAGTTCGACCGTACTTTATTTTAAGAGGCTTGGTTATCCCAAAAGGCACGTGGTTATTATCACCAATTCCATAAAATGTTCCTGATTGAGATTTCTGTACATTGATATTAAGGTTTCGTACAGTTTGCTCACTCAAGATCGTATCTTGAAGCCCTGAGTCAACAAGAAAAAGCAAATTTTTGGTCTTATTGATTTGCAACCTGATCGCTGGAAGACCTCTCAGTAACTCCAACGGCATCACGAGCAATTGAGATGCGGGAGCAGTCTCGAATGTCTCCGTTACATTGAGCTCTGCCCCGGCTGTAGAAGATCTAGAGCCGAGGCAGATCAGCACGAAGCAAAGAAGCTGCTTCCCGGTCTTTTTGAACAGATTTAATTTGTGCATGCCTTCCCAGGAGTGCAGCCGGGCTCCCTGTCCGACGGTAAGATCGTTCTGGTCCCGTCGCCTACCGTTGAATTGCCTGTTGCATTACTAGAAATTAGTGTCGTGATCGTATACGTGCCAGCTTGGTCAGCCGTGAATGGGAGACCAGAAGCAGCTGTAACGGTCAAAGACGAATTAGTATTGGCTTGCACTTTCTGGATCCATTCGTTGAGAGCAGAGCTTGCAGGCAGATTCCAACTGTATACTGCATCCCCTGAATTCACAGGATTAACCGCCGCTTTCGTAGGAGACAGAGTCAGAGTGATCGACGACGAGTATCCCGTGTCCGTTGTTACATTTATGGTGGTTTCAGCATTCTTTGTCGTATCAACGCTGAATCCAGAACTGGGAAGGCTTTCCGAAACCACGTACGAGCCGTCTGTGAGAGTACCAAGATTCGATGAAGATACTGAGTTCGCAACAGCTTGTGATGAAACGGTCAGAGAGCCGCCGACGGTGCAAGCACCAGCGTTAGCTCCACTAACTTGGCAGCTAGGGTTGACTGATCCCGAGACCTTTGCGCAGCCCTGCGGTATAAGAAGCGCGGGAAGCTCAAAAGATAATACATTTTGCGCCAATTTTTGCTTTCGGGTTTGCGACAATTCGCCCTACTTAGCGAATGCGATTGATTCTTTAAACTCAAGACCTATAGCATACCAATCCTTTCTGTCATTTCAGCAAACGGCAATGAGCGTCTCTCTGAAGCCGACAGGCTGATAGTGATGAGATTTTGAGGTGCGAAGCATAACATGCTGGTCCAGTGTTACCTATTTAAACCAACTCCAACAAGCAAATAGTCATGGCAAAGAGTTATGTGTTTACTTATGAGCTAAAGTTAGCGGCAACGATCCACCTAGTCAAGTACTTTTTCCTGAAATATGGAGCTTGAGGTGCAAAGCGTAAGCTACGAAGCAGTTTGGCATGAGAAAATGCCTTCGGCGGGGTTCGCCTCTAAGAGCCCAAGCCGGGGGAACGCATGCAACGCCCGAACCTGCTTAACCTGCTGCTCGGACG
>CAJCIF010000405.1 GCA_903970355.1 Actinomycetota bacterium | reverse complement strand
GCTACGAGTTCGCTCTGTGGGGCGCCGCCAATTGCAATAGTTGCCGGTACTCGTGCATCAGTCATTTGTCCAGCCGGCTCAGCCAAAGTGCAAACCGGGTGCGGTGCTAACGCTACGTTGATCCGATGGCACAGTGTTCCTCGGAGGGGAATATCAGCACCACTTGGTGTCACGAGACGATTGAATGTGATCAACAGGTTTGTAGATCCGTTGTTTTCGACTTTTCCAATTAACTGGCTGTCAGCCGGTACGTAGAACGCGCCGAATTGAACAGGACGGCTTACGGTTGTGCAGATTTCTGCGCCTGGACGCAAGTTGGCTGACACCAACGCAGTGTCAAATAAGACTGGCAGAGCCATATCTTTTGTTGCTACAGCGCTTGTGGTTATTAGTGTGGATTGAATTGGATTGTTGGCAAGCAAACTTGCTTTGTACGCGGTCATATTCGCTTGGTCGCGCAGGCGTCCTGATAAAGCAGACGCCCAATCACTCGCCAGTTGGTCGACCGATTTATGATCGGCTCGTGCACTTGCATAATCAACCGTGAGAATTTTATGACCGTTGAATGTCAAAATGGGAGAACCATTTTGCATTTGCATTCCGATTGCCGATGGAGACAGATTGGACGAGTTGGCGATTGCATTGTCGAGCGCATCCTGTGCAAGTTGAGCGCGCTTCGCCGGCGAATAACCACCGGATGCAGCATCAATATAAAATACCGGCTTGCCGGAAATAGTTACGGCATTGTCCATCGGAAAACCTGCTTGAGCGCGCGGTGCGCTTGCCAGTGCCAGGCTTGCCGCTAATAGCGAAAACGCAGTCGTTTTCATCAAATTGAGTTTCATAATCGTGTTCCTCTTAAAATTTTTCAAGTTACATAGTGGGACTTACGCCGGCTGCAACGGCAATCGAACTAGTTGTCGCCGTTCTAAGCAGCATGAGTGAATGTCCCGGTATCACGGCAACTGAGTGCTTCGGAATGATCAGTCCGTTGTAGTTCAAGTTGGAAGATCTGTAACTGGGCAAACCAGTGAATCCAACCTCGTTATAGTGATCGGAAAAACCACGCCAGCTTCCGACAACTTCGCCTTTAGTTGGTCTAAGTTCTTCGCGTTTGGCAGTTACATCAATAACGCTGGCTTGGTCGCAGCAAGTAGCTTGAATGGGCTTGACTGATATCGTCTTCCATTCTTTGATATCGCCCATAACGTATGCGTCGATTGGGATATCTTTGCCGTCAGGAGTTCTTATGCCGTAAAAGTGCGGTGTAAGCGCACCTTTACCACCGTAATGGTTTGGAGCATAAGCCGAGGCGTACACTAGTTCGCCACGCACATGGCTGCCAGCCGGCAGGTATGTCTTAAAGGAAGGACCAAGCGGTACATCAGTGCTGAGCACTGCATCGATAGCCTGACCATTGCAAGCATCCATTGCCACAATTGAATCTGTAAGTTCAATAGGAAGAGTCATGTCGATAGGCAGAACAGCAACTTCTTCGTGATTTGCAAAAGTGCTTGTTTTCAAAAATGCATCAGAATCAGCTCTCTTCTTAGATGAAACCATACGAGTTTGCAGGTAATTTTTTAGTGTATCGGCCCAGCGGTTCGCCAATTCAAGTTGAGTGATATTTAGCCGAGCTGCACTATTACCGTCAGCGGTGGCAATAAGATTTTCATTGAATAAAACAACCGGATTGCGATTTACAATGTCCACACGCACTAATGTGGGCGAAACAATTTTTGTTGCAAAAAGGGCGTCATCGAGCTTCCTTTGTATGATGCCAGCGCGCTGATTTGCAGTCATGCCCGCAGCGTTGGCTTCAATATTGAAGAGGTTTCCACCCACTGCTGTAATATTAGTAGTAGAAGTAACGGTGTCAGCCATGGTGGCTGTCTGGTACCCTACAAAACATGAGGCTGCAAGTAAACTTGCGGTGAGCAGCCTCTTCATGTCGCCTTTCGGAATTTTCATCGTCCAGTCCTCCTAAACGGTTTTTGATGTGGCGGGCAATCGCCGGCCACTCTCGCGCCATAGAGCGCGTTTAATTTCTTCTGGGCCGTTCGACGGAGCCACCATTCGCTTGTTCCTATTCGGCGACAGAATCAATACCGAACCCGACTGCATAATTGAGAGCGATATCGTATGTGGTGCCCTTTGCGATCGCTCGATATGAAACAAAATGTGATCAAATTAGTCCTTAGATTGGGTTATGCAAATAGATAAGGGTGGAGCGTTATGATTGGATCGCATAGCAATAGAAACGGTAAGCACAACAAACACAACCTGAAGTTGATATTAGCGGCCGCGGTGGATCGCTCTATTGATGAGGCGGTGGAATCGAAATTGCACGAAACTGAAGAGAGAATTGTTGAGAAAGTAATAAATATTCTTTCCAAGAGGGATCGGCCTGAACCAGCAGAGCCTGGCGAGTTCGCCAACCGTGAGCATCCCTTCTTTGAAGCGGGTCCTTAAAGATCGGAACTTAGATTGCCTGATCTCCGCCTATTGATGTAGAGATCGACAGAGGTCATTGAAAATGTTGGAATTATTGCTTTTTGTTTGCCTGGCTACCGGTTGTGCCTGGTTGGCTGAATCATTAATACCTAACGCTGTGCCTGGCGGAATGGTTGTATCGGCATTAGTGGGAATAATTGGAGCCTGGCTCGGCACCACGTTATTTGGTCGATTCGGGCCTGGTGTGGCTGGTGTCGCGCTTGTGCCGGCCATTTTCGGTTCGATGTTACTTGTATTCGGTTTAGCCCTGTTGTCGCGTTCGAGACGCACTGTTACATAGGGCTGGCCACTACGATACTTTTCTAGTGCGCTTTGGTTTTTCTTCCGGTTCGTCTTTGGCAGACGACTTCTTGCTGGGCTTTTCTTCGTGTGTTCGGGCGGCGGCTGAAGTGGGTTTTTTCTTTTTCGAGCCTTGCACATTTTCGACGCTCGCTCGCAACGCATCCATAAGATCCAACAATTTTCCGCCGGATGGTTCCTCGGATTTTACAGCTTTGCCACCACTCAATTTGGCTTCGACAAGCTCATGAATAGCTTCGCGATAATTGTCTTTGAATTGATCCGGTTCAAATTTTTGAGCCATCATTTCTACGAGTGCGTGAGCCATTTTTAGTTCTTGTGGATTTGGTTTGGCCACGTCCAATTTGGCGGTTGTATCAACTCTTATTTCATCCGGATAAAGAAGAGTATTGAGCATCAATGTGCCACCGACAAGGCGCAGACTGCAATATCTTTCTTTGGTGCGAATAGCAACAGTGCCGATTGCAACCAGACCTTTTTCATTCAAAACATGCATGAATAACCCGAATGGTTTGCTCGATTTTTCGTCGGGCTCGAGATAATAACTTTTGTCGAAGAAAATCGGATCGATTTCATCCAACTGAACGAAAGATTGAATAGAAATTGTTTGCTTGCTCGGCAGCGGCAACTCCTTCATGTCTTCGGGAGTCAATATTACGTACTCGCCTTTGGCGTATTCGTATCCTTTTTCCACTTCTTCCCATTCAACTTGACGCTCGCAATGGGGGCACCAGCGCATTTCTTTTATACGAGTCTTGCACTTGTTGTGCAATTGGTGAAAAGATACATCTTTGCTTTCCGTCGCTGCGAAAAGCTTGACGGGGATGCTAACAAGACCGAAAGTAACAATACCCGTCCAAATTGCACGTGCCATTTCACGACCTCTTTTTCACTTCCAGTTAAGCTTGCGACGCTCTTACAAAAACGCGGTTCCCGCATAGAGCCTTGTACCTCAATCTTACCCTCACTACATACCATCCAAATGTCTGGCTATTGGATAATTATCGGATGTCTTATTGACGCACTAAGCCTATGCTTGATGAATATAAACGAAAACGCGATTTTAATAAAACCCCCGAGCCTTCCGCAAAGTTACAAAAGGGGCCGGGTAAAGGCCTGAAATATGTCGTGCAAAAGCACACGGCCAGTCACTTGCATTATGATTTCAGATTAGAATGCGATGGTGTATTGCTATCGTGGGCAGTGCCTAAAGGTCCTTCTCTAAACCCCGCTGACAAGCGTCTGGCCATGAGAACGGAGGATCACCCTTATGATTACAAAGATTTTGAGGGAATTATTCCAGCCGGCGAATATGGTGGCGGTGAAGTAATAATTTGGGACTTCGGTTCTTATTTACCAATGCACGAAGGTTCACTAATCAAAGATCGAAATGAAGCGGAAGCTTATGTAAGAGATGGTGCACGCCAGGGCAAACTGTCATTCTTTCTGGATGGTGAGCGTTTGAAAGGGGGTTTTACTCTTGTTCGCATCAAAAACTCCCT
>CAJCIF010000404.1 GCA_903970355.1 Actinomycetota bacterium | reverse complement strand
AATGCTCATGAGCGAAGACGAAATTATTGAACGCTTAATTCTTATAAGAGGAATAGGCAAATGGACAATTCAAATGCTCCTCATGTTTCAACTTGGCAAGCTTGATGTGCTTCCGTCTACCGATTTAGGTGTGCGCAAAGCATTTGGAAAGTTGTATGGCAAAGAAGAATTGCCGGACTGGAAAACATTAGAAGCCTACGGCGAACGCTGGCGGCCTTATCGTTCAATTGCATCTTGGTACTTATGGAGAAGTTTGGACTGAATGTTGGTTAGGGCTCATCGTTTTTTTAAAGTTAGTTTTTCTCTGGCGATTCTCGCGTCGTCCGTTTTTGGTTTGTGTTTACCGGTTCGATCGAGTGCCGCTGATGATGGCGGAAGCGATACAGCGAGCACACCAAAAAGCGTTCCTAAGATAACGGCCGTCGGTTGCATAACATGGTGGTCTCACGATGCAGTTGGTTATCACCCGGCGATGATCCTGCGCATCGAAAATTCGAGTGGACAAAACCTTGTTGGGGAGCGGCTCCGCGTGCAAGGTCGTTTTACGGATCTCAGGAATGGTTACGTGACGGTGGCGCGCAAAGACGAGCGGTTGACACTGCTAAAGAACGAACAAATGTATATTATGCTGCGTGCCCCGAGTTCTTTTGAACTGCCCATCGATGAATTTGCCTGGCCATCAATTGAATGCAAAGCAATGGCGCGAGTAGGTGAGGTTGGCGATGAAGGCACGCAAGATTTATTGATCACACATCTTGAAGCAGTAACAATGACCGATGATGAAGCACGCGCGCAATTGGCTCGTCAGACGGATTTTCGAAAAGTTGTGAAAGTCAGCTCCAACAGCCAGACGAGCCAACCAAGTAAAGCAGCTTCCGCTCCGGATGATCCACCCAAACCTATGATTGCGACAGCGGCTGGACTTGTTGATAAAAGGCAGCCGAACGAAAAACACGTAAACTTACCGGCTACATTGCCGTCGCTCGGAGAAGACTTTTACCTCTTCGAAAAATCCTTCGGCATACCTTTGCAAATCGAAGCTGCAAAACCCGCGACTACCAGAGCGGATATAGGCAAGAGTCTTACTTGGGCAAGTTACAGACCGACCCCTCCGTTCACGACGTCCTTCGTGGGTACGAAATCAGGATCGACTGCGGACGTAATTGTAGTTTCCCTTCCGGTTAGCCTCGGACTTCCGGAAAGTCAGTATCTTTTAGTAGCCAAACTGCTAGCCGGCAAAGGGCTGGGCGGACAACTTAGCAACTTCACCCACTCAGTTCGCTATTTGACCAGCGGTCGCAGCGAAGTTGCGCTCGCCTCCGGCGCCGGTTGCCATGTCATTTCCTACAAAATTACTGGTGACGATGGCAGTCCTCAACAGGTTATAGCCGTCTCACGATTAACAGGAGATCTCGAAAGCGCCTTAATAGGGTATGCCAGCCAAGCCAGAATGTTACACAGTTTGCTGAATCGCTAACCGAAATGTCACCTTGGGCCTTGCTTAGGGGAAACTTTAGGTTTTCAATATACAAAGTGCATATAATTGCTTAAACTCTCAAGGAGTGGCTTCCCCGTATGACAGTAGAAATGCTCCCCAAGGACCAACGGCCGTTGGAAAAACGAGCTTCAAATCTCCCAGCCCTTACGACCCAACGCTTTTCTATCTTTGATATTTTGCCGGTATCGGCGATCCTTTATTTAGCAAAACCCTATTTGGCTGGCCCTACACCTGAAAGCGCCCTTCAAAAAGGACACCAGATTTTTGAAAGCGATCACTTCTGCGGCACACTCGATGTCCTTGGTGAAGATGCTGCTTCCGATGATGATTGCGAACTATACGTCGAGAAATACAAAAGCCTTATCGATCTGGTCGCAGACAATCCCCTCAAGACTCCATTCGATCGAGAAAAGCTCACTATTTCAATGAAGCCTTCCATGTTCTGTGATGTTGTGCCAACAGCACAAGCAGCACGAGCAAAAATGGACAAAGGTTTCGAACGGATAGCCCGTGTCGTTGACTACGGCATGAAAAAGAAAATTCGCATGACACTAGAAGCGGAAGATTGGCGTTGGGCGAATTTTCACCTTGATGCTTACTTTGCCCTTCTCAATGCCGGCTATACAAACCTGGGCACTGTGCTCCAAACTAGACTTTTCCGCAGCAAAAATGATTTGAAACGTTTCGATGAAAATTCGCGCGTCAGGCTCGTAATTGGAATCTATCAAGAAAGCCCGGACATTGCCTTCGTAGATAAGCGCGATATGAAAGATCTGCTTTTGGACTTCTCCAAAGAGCTTTTTGCGCGCGGCACATATGTCGAACTTGCCACTCACGATGCAGATTACATCCGTAAATTTGCAAGTGAAGTGGTAATACCGCAAAAAGTATCACCTCAGCAATTCGAGACACAGTTTCTACTGGGTGTGCCTCGCTATAAGTTGCAAAAGGCCCTCGTGAACGGAGACTTCTTCAAAGATCCTGAATTTGCATCGCCCCATGCCGAAGCATTGTCTCGCGCCGGCTGCCTGGTGCGTATGTATTTGCCTTATGGCAACGACAAAGTGTCAGGCCCTTACTGCAAACGCCGCCTGATCCACAATCCCAACATGATTACCTACGGCATCAAGAATTTGTTAGGCATCCAGTCCTAACGGGATCGGGTTGCCAGGCGCAAACGCAAACGTTTACACTCCAACTCCGGCCCGGACGATTCTCGGTTCCAACAATTCCTTTATATCGGCCTTTGGATTCAAATGGCTGATCTTGATTTGGGCGTCCGGCACGCCTTTGCCCACTAAATATTTGCGCATGTGCTCGTAACTGCCTGGTTCTAGTGGTATCACATTCGGTGCGGAGAGTCTTTTAGACTCGCGTTTTGCACCATATTCGGTATTGCATTCGGAGAGGCACTCATCTAAAATGGCTGCGGACTTCTCCAAAAACGCTGCTGAAATATCCGGAGCGCCTTCCATTAATAGGTTGTAGTGCGGTTCTGGGCGAAATTCCGGAATTACCGTAAAGAAATTGACGGTGAATCCCATTTTCTTTGCCATCATTTTTACGGCAGAAGTGACATGCGACTCCGTCAATTTTTCTCCTGTGAAGGAGGAAATATTGCCACCTTTATGCAGGAATTCCAGCAAGGGAACGGTATTGTGAAATCCCACCACTTTTACTATGTCATTTATGTTGTAGCGATAAAGTCCGGCTGAAGTGGTGAAGAGAATGTAATAGCTTGTACCAACTGTAAGCTCATGACCCAAGAGGACATGCGGGTTTTCTTTATCTATCTCGGATTCTTCCACAAATTCGAAGAAATGAGAGTTGATGGACAATCCTTGTTTATCGGGAGCGAGACAAACCGTTCCGCGTCCTTCACTAGCACCATACGTGATATCGCAAATTGGTGTATCGCCGAACAGCTCTGGAAAATCTTGCAAGTAAAAAGCGGCTGCCGCTTTAGTCCAACAAGAAATTAGTGTCAGTTCCGGCCAGGCCGAATCTGCTCGTAACTGGTTTTTTTCGAGAAGCATTTGCAGCTGCGCAGCTCGCTTCTTATTCGGTTTGAGAAAAGGAGCAAGCGCTTTTCGTGTTTCAGCAGTCACCTCACCAGGTGGATTGAGGGTGCCATTGGCAATGTCTTTAACTAAAGCGCTGCCATAGATTTTCAGTCTTTTGCCTAGTAAGGCGATCGTGCTCGGATTCAATGTATAGATACAAGAAATCGGAAGCATTAACGCGCAGCGCAATATTGTGAAGTAACGAGCTTCGTAATCTTTTATCAAAAAAAGCTCGTATGGCAGAGGAGAAACGAATTTCTTTATAAATTTTGGTTCGTCTAGATATAGCCGTCCTGAAATGGCCCCATATGGAAGTCCACCTTCCGTTCGTCCTTCTTCTGCCGGCGAAAATATGGAGAGCGTCAAACCGCGCGGCAGCCGAGGATAGTTTTTGAGCATGTTGTAGCCCGAAACCGTGGATGCTCTGCGAAATTCAGCCATGTATGCCGGGTTGATTGGAATGAACTTGCGCGCGCCACTGGTACCACTGGTAATGGCGAACATAAAAGGATCGGCCGCAGTTAGTACGTTGGGTTCACCGCGCGTCATCCTATCGATATAGGGGCTGAGCTGATCGTAAGTATTGATTGGAACGGACTGCTGAAAATCTTTGGCAGTCTTTATCTTTTCGAAGCCATGGCGCCTTCCATAGATAGTTTCAATGTTGGGTTCAATTATTTCTTTGAGGCGTTGGAGTTGCGCCTGTTGACAATTAAGCGAGGCGCTTTCGTAAGCCCGCACTTCTTTGGCGCCTAGAGCGGCAAATGCTTTGTAAAGAATTTTTCGAATCATCGAAACTCAAAACTACTTAAGCGAATCGGTTTTCGCAGCCGAAACTATATACTAACTCTTCAATTCTCATTCCAGCGGTCCTAATCGGTTTAGCGATATGAATTGCTTATCGCTTCGATATCGCAGAGGATGCTTGCCATCGCTTTCGGTAATTTGATTTGCTCATATTTATACTTCTTCTCATAGCACTCGCGGCCGGCATCAGTCAGCTTGTGCAATACAGGCGCATGTACCGCTATGTGAATGCAGAGCTCGCCAAGAAAGCACCCGTATATAGACCGAGAATCGCAGTAATCTTGCCCTGTAAG
>CAJCIF010000403.1 GCA_903970355.1 Actinomycetota bacterium | reverse complement strand
CTGCCATAGTTCTCTTGCAGAAATTTGGCATTCCATTGAAAGAAAGGAGAGAGAAAGACGCTTCGCTTCTCTTTGCTAAAAGCGACGTTCTTTGGATTTTCAATGAAGGCAAGTGCACCATTCTCGCAATCGGCATCGAGAGTACTCGCTAGAATGGCGTGATTAGGAAAGGCAGGGTAGCCTAGAGAACCACCGCACACTAGAAAAATCGCTTTCGGTGCCACATCCATTATGGTTGGGTAAACGCATCGGACATTCATATCACGCAAAGTATAGTAAACGCCCCCTACAAGAAAGCGTTTGCTCGTAAAGTCGTTTTGCATTTCCTGCAATGTGTTTACGGGATAACGGTCTGCGATTTCCTTTATGGTCAGCAAATTGCTGGCGTTAATCCAGTAAGCAAGACGGTCTTTTGGATCTTTTAAATCGGCGGCGCTGGTCTGTGATAGCTTTCGCATTGCCTCATCCAGGCGTGGCGTAGCTCGCAAACTGGCATAATCCAGACGGCCATCGTGGCTGTATTTTTCCGCCAGGACTGCCATTTCAGGGAATTGATAGGTGGCGGGTTTATCGACATGACTCCCTAAGTGCAATGCATACAGGACACTCGAATACATGGTTTGCCATATAGAAATGACAATCGCCAGTCCGAGCAGGACCAAAAAACCGATTGTACCGGGGCGCTTGTTTGTTGTCTGAACCATTTAATCCATCGTGGAGCGAGAGCAATCACCTACAGTTTATAGCCCCATTGCCCGTTTTGCCCTCGTTCATTGACCACAGGCCCAGATAGAAACGGCGTTTAACAAAACGGAAACGTCTTTTATGGGAATAATTGACATCATGAACGTGTTCTTGGCATCCCAGCAACTTACTAACACATTCAAACCAAAGAGGCTTTAGGCATGGCGACACCAAATGACGCAGCGGTCACTGAACTCAAGAAGGATGTCGATACCAAACATCTCGATAAGTTCATAGCTGATTATCAGAAAGATCTGAAAAACATCACTGATGTAAATCAACAAAAGGCGCTCACCGCAGAAGCCCAAAAAATTCTAGTTGCTGCCAAATTGATACCAAGTGTCGACATTCTCGATGGCGCATCGAACGGCCACCTGGACCTCAAGGACGCCAGCCAACAACATCTTGCTATGGATTCCTCAGGCGTTGTACGAGACGACAAGAATCGTGTTGTTCAGACCGGTGGAACCGAGCCTAACACCTACGGCTATGATGCTCAATCAGGCGAACTCAATAAAGTAACCTGGAATGACGGAACCAACAACCACACACTTCAGAAACAAGCGGATGGATGGCACGACGAGAAGGGTCAAAAGTTTGACGCCGGTAAAGAACCTAAGATAGACCCGACAACTGGTGATCTAACCTACACGAGACCTGGTGACACCACTCAATCAACCGTGAAGTCCGACGGAACTTTGGTAAACAAAGCAGCAGATGGCAGCGTAGTTACTTATAATCCGGACGGCGCAGTTAACAGCGTTGTAGATAAAAACCACAACTCGCGAACGGTTCAAACGCGCGACGCTGACGGCAACCCAACTTCAATTGAATACAAAGAACCTGCTGGTTATACAGATCATTGGGATAAAAAAGCAGACGGCACCTGGCAGAACAGAGAAAATCCAAGTCGCAAACTAAAGGATCTCGGTTTCGACGACAATGGTACTTACCATGAAACTGCTGCTGATGGTTCCAAGGATACGTTCCCTCCTAACGGTACCCACACGCATCAAACAGCGTGGCAGGCACAGCGCGAGGATTATCGCGGCAAACTACCGGAAGCCATGAAGGACAAGGACACCGTAAAAATCGACCATGGTGCAACCCTTTGGGACATCGCCAAAGAAAACCTCAAAAAGCATTCTTCCGATCACCACGATCCGAGCAACACTGAAATCGCCAATGAGACGAATAGACTGATCAAAAAATATAACGATGATCCGGCACACAAAAACAAAATCAATCCGGATGGAAAGAATGTACCAATTGGCACTGAAATAAACACGGCTATTGATTCTAAAACTGGTGACGATCATCAGACCATAACCTACGACGGCAAAGGCAACAAGCCAGAAAACGTCAATGATGTGAAGTATCCGAATGGCAATACTACTCACGTAGAACATAACGCAGACGGCACCGTCAAGACCATGCACATCAAAGATGGTGACAAGACTTACGATGTCACCAACACTAATGGCAAATACACAGTTAAGGACGACAAAGGCGTGACGACCGCCATCGATGCTCCAAAGATCGATGCCAATACTGGTGATGTCACATTAAAGAGATCAGACGGCAAAGGCAGTATTGAAATTAACTCAGATGGAACAGATACCGTAACTGGTGCCGACGGTCAAGCAATTGATTACGACGGTAAGGGGCATGCCGACAAGAACATAACAGACATTACCTATGCCAATCACGAGTCCGTGCACTTCGACCGCGCTGCTGATGGCACCGTCACTAAAGGCACAATCACAGGACCGGACGGAAAAGTCAAATACCAGCTCACACCTGAAGCCAACGGTAAATATAAGCTCTCAGACGGTACCGGCAAAGACTTGAACACCGATATAAGCACCATCAAGACCGATCCGGTAACTGGAGCATTGGAGCTCGATGGCACCGGCAAAGATAGTAAACCGTATAAGCTAAATATTGATACCAAAGGAGCGGAAACGACAAGCAATACGCCTGCCGAAGCACCACCGCCACCGCAGCCGAAACAACCTCATACGGATCAAATTGCAAATGGACCGGCAGTCACATATGACGCAGCCGGCACGGATCCGAATCATCTCACCGATCTGAAATATGGTGATAAGGCAAAAGCGCATTTTGACCGAAATCAAGACGGATCAATCAAAGACGGCACCCTCTCATTTGGTGGCAAAGACTTCAAAATGGTGCCGGAAGGCGATCATCTTGCGCTGCACTTAGTCGGTCCCAACGGACAAGAGGTCGATACAAAATTCACGTTCAAGTCTACCGACGTAAAAGTAGACCCTAAGACAGGCCAACTCTACATAGACGGCATGCAAAACGGGCAGGCCACTCACATAATCGTCAATCCGGATGGCACGCCAGGCAAGTAACCTGTCGGTTTATCTGTAGTTTTGAGCAGCTTGTAACGCGGCTTGCAAGTTCGGGACATGCATTTGCATAATCGAACCGTCAGGCAATGTTGGTCCCGGTAACACAGTAGCGGTACCGTAAACGATATTGTCTGCAATGCTTGCCGAGTTCTTTCCTGGTGGTAGAGCAGCCATTACATCAGCAACAGCAGCGGCCCAGTGAGGTGCAGCGAAAGAAGTGCCGTCTTCCAATTGCGCTCCGAACTGGGCAAAGTTACCTGTATAAACAGGAACTTGTACTCCCGGAGCGGCTCCGCCGAAGTTTCCGAAAGTTGAGAAAGTAGCGATAGTGCCGTCTTGTTGGATAGCGGCTACGCGCCTGGCATTACCTTCAGCACTGGAATCAAAGAGTCCATCGTTGCCGGCTGCCAAAACTAGAAGGCTGCCTACCGATCTCAATTCGCCTGCAAGAGCTTGCAAAACAGGGCTGGCATTGAGGGTCAAATCCGTTGCCGAACTGCGAACGGAGCCGAATGACAGGTTCACAGGACCAGGGGGGATACGGCCTGTTTGGATTTGTCCATAGAGGTATGCCAGCGCATAAAGAATGCTTATCCCTTCTGAGCTTTCGCCGTCTTTCGTAATGCGGCATTCGATGAAGCCGATTCTGTTTCCTTCCCAATTGGCAAGCCCTGAAAGGCCGAGAAGATTATCGGTTGAACACAGCACAGTTGATGTCGCGGTGCCATGACCGCCGGAATCATGTGGTGGCTCTTCCTTGGGTTTTTCATGCCAGGGATTGCTCAAATCATATTGTCTAATGTTGCTTGGATATTCAAGTATGACCGGATTAACGCCGGTATCGCAAAAATACATGTTGACAGGGTTATTGAACTTCACTCCCAAGTTGCGCGCCGGGATATAAAGCATGAAAGCGAGATCCCACTGTTGGGAAAACCAGGGATCATTCGGTATTGAATTCAAGTGGTAGGTTTCATTCCGCTGTGCAAAACCTATTTCCTTGTTAGTGGAAAGCTTCTTTTGCATCTCGTCGGCTTTGCCGGCTTCTGCCTGCACAACCATAATGTCGAGTTTGCCAACCTTAACCGTATCGACTACTTTGCCGTTATTTTCTTTCAAAAACTGCTGGAACTTGTCTTGATCTGCGTCTTGCTTCAGTTGAACCATGAACAAGTCATGAGAAGACTCTTGCGGCTTAGGTGCAGGCTTAGCCGTGCCACTATCCTTGATGCTCATGAAAACGGTGGGTTCACTAGCAAAGCCTTGCGTCCCGCCCAGTCCTATAAGACTGGCCGCCATAAAGCAAGGTAGTAGCTTACGAAGAATGGTGCTTGCCATGAGCATCCCCTTTTTAGCCGACAATAACTCATTGAGTATTATCTGCAAACCGGACGTGTGACTAAACTATTGACAGCGTATTATTAGCAAATAATAATAATGGGCTTCAGTCCACAATTGGCGCACCTTTCAGAACTTTGACAAGCATTATTTGCCACTCAATCATAATAGCTTAAAGTGCTCCTTACACAATGAAGTTAAGGGGTCTTCAACTGGAACCACCTTTGATACCAGTACCAAATGTGGTGATCCCAATTTGAGCCACGCTGGCAAAATACCCAGCAAGTGTACGCTAAGATATTTCGACGATCTAACTTCTGCTGTAAAGAGACTGAAGAGCTTTGTCAAAATTATCTGCAACAACAATTTTGGGCAGCCTCATTTCAGTGATGCTGTTTTCTGCATGCGCGGAAGAAAAAGCACCACCTCAAATAGTGCCACCTCAGAACTGGCAGAAACAGCTAAAACCATACTCAGTGTCTGCCGATTTCGTTCCTGAAATGAGAGAGAGCGTTTACGTTCCTATCTATTCACACATTTACTATGAAGACAATCAACACCAATTAACGCTTGTCGGCACTCTCAGCATTCGCAATACGGATGGAGCTGCCCCTCTCATTCTCAATTCGATTCGCTACTATGATACCCATGGCGATTTAAAAGAAAATCTTTTGCAAAAGCCCATGAAACTAGAACGGTTTGCAACGGTTGATGTTGTTGTGCCGCGCACAAACGACATAGGAGGATCCGGTGCTAACTTCGTTGTTGATTGGATGTCGGAAGACAAAGTAACAGAGCCATTGATCGAAGCCGTCATGGTGAGCACAGGCTCATCTCAAAGCGTGTCTTTCGTCAGTCGCGGCGTAGTAATCCATAAAGAAGTCACTACAGACGGTGCCAAAGCGAAGTAGCGGAAACTGTTCCGCCGTTACTTAGTTTTTTCGACAAAAAAATTTGGAGCGTACCGGGGTCGAACCGGTGACCTCTTCAATGCCATTGAAGCGCGCTACCAACTGCGCTAACGCCCCGTCGCTACCTTTTATACCATACCCAATCCAGCCCAGGCGCATCAGTAACATCCTGTGTCCAGCAGGGGTTTCAGAACCGGATTTTTTAAGGCCGAGCCTAATGCCTGACTTCACTAACCGGCTTGGATTCAGGCTCTGGCGCAACAGAGAGCGGATTAGCAGAAAGGTGGGTTATGGTCTTTTCAGGTGTGCCTGGCAGTCCGCGTTCCACGTCTTTAAACGATTTCGCTCTTAAGTATTGCTTGATTTTTTCTTCGCCCCAGCGGAGCTTGCTCTTCATATTGAGGAAGAAATACTTGTCTGGTGGCCACAAGAATGAGGGCTCAAAATAACACCAGATAGTGCAGCCCTGGCAGTAAGACCAGGAACCTTCCGCTTTGCGCTTTTCCTGAACATGATGGCTTCTCCACATTTCATCGAGATTGGAGCGGCCATTGACGTGCTGAATCTTTAGCTGTTCATCGTGCATGTGATAACAGGGCAGAAGCAGGTGATCGTCCGGCGAAACAACAACAGTAGATGAAATAGCGCGGCAACGCGGCTTCGTTATTTGATTGCCGCCATCCAGGTAAAACTGGAGAAATGCCCAATTGACGCTGACGTTAGGCATTTTGGACAGCCTATAGAGCTCTCTGATGCCATCTTCTTGCAAGAGATCGTTTCCGCAATAATCAAATACCGGTCCGAGAAGAACAATGGCGTTTTCTTCCTGGGCAACCTTAATAACACGCTCCATGTGCCAGATAGATGTCGGTGTGGCAGTTGCAATGATGCCGGCTACTTCGCCCATTTTGCGAGCGATCCGCAAACTCTCAATAACTTTCTGGTAACCGTCTATGCCACGTTCCTTTTTATATTCAGCCGGATCCGTAGTTGAGAGAGAAAATTTGAGATCGTCAATCAGACCATGCAATTCCTTGGCTTTGTATGGATAGAGCGTTCCGGTATTGGCAACACTTGTA
>CAJCIF010000402.1 GCA_903970355.1 Actinomycetota bacterium | reverse complement strand
CCATACGCACAAAAGACAGCGACATATTGCCGACCGTTCGCGGTGAATCCGGTTTATTTGTAGAAGAGAACGGCATGGTAGCTCAATTACCAACAGTCCGTGAAATTTCAACGAATAAACGCGGCAACGATAGCTTCTGCGATGTAATCGCATCTTTCTATCATCCGGCGATAGAGGCAACCGGCAAAACAAAGCAGGAGCCTATTCATTTCATCAATTACAGCAATACTTTTTTTCACACCGTTAGTGACGAACGCATTCGTAAAGGTCAATTTGACCCGTATATTTTTCATAACAAAATTGTATTGATAGGTGCGCAGGATCTCTCTTACGTAATGCCGGGGCCGTTTCCTCGCACTCGTAAATTTGAAGTGGCGAGTGAAGTTGATGTTATGGCTTACGCAGTTCAAACGTTAATAGACGGAACGACCATTCATGCAGCACCAAAGTGGATGTTTACCTTATTCCTTTATATGCTCGCCTTAATGAGTTTTTTGATGCCGATTTGTTCACATGTTCTCAGGACGTTTATATTCCTAACAGCACTGGCGGCTCTTTTGTTTGGTTCGTATGCGGCTCTCATTTGGACACACACGTTCGTTCAGATATGGCCGCTTTTAACCGGCATAGTGACATCATTTGCCATTAGTACGGTGGCAAACTCAATTACGGATTTGCGCGAGAGGAATCGTCAACTAAGACAATCCAACACAGATTTAAAAGAGGCGCAAACTGAACTGCAAAAACGCGGGGTGGAGATTGCGCGAGCAAGAGAGTTAGGGATGGAAGAAGAACGCAAACGAATTGCGCTTGATCTGCACGATGACGCGCTCAAAGAACTATTCCTGGCATCAAGCACCGTAGAGAAACATGCCGGCAATGGAATTAGCACAGAGGGAGCCAAACAGGTACAAGAAAAAATTCATGAGGCTAGCACAAAGATTCGGCGCATTATGGCAAATCTTTCCCCTTCCGCTCTGAGCGTCTGTGGATTGCCGGGAGCAATTGAAAATTTAGCGGACACAATGCGGAAAGAAACAGAAATCGATGTAAGCTTTGAAGATCATACAAATGGCTCGCTAGATTCTCTTGATGCTAATCAGGCATTGTTGCTTTATAGAATTGTTCAGGAAGCATTCAATAACATCCAAAAACATTCTCAGGCTACCAAGCTTTCAGTTACGCTTCAAATGCAAAGCAATAAACTCCTGATTGCGATAGCGGATAACGGCAAAGGAATGAACGGACATTCTGGTGATTCCGATGCCTACGGATTGAATAATATGAAATATCGAGCCGAGTTAATTGGTGCAAAAATCGGCTGGGAAAAACCAAACGGTTATCCTACCGGTACACAAGTGACAGTAGAAGTAAGTATGCCATCGCATCAAACTGGATCTTGACCGATCAATTCTCTATTCAATGGTCTCACCCAGGCAAGCATGTCCTCAATATCTTCTTTCCTGTTTGTATCAATGAGAAGTTGCCGGAACAGTCCTAATGTTTGTTGGCAGTCCGGATGATTAGGTACTCTCCTTAATAATCCATATGAGAGATTTAGCAAATCTTCGGCCCGTTCATACATTTTATTTTGCAGATACTCTTTGGCTAGAAGATTCATCCATTTGACACTTAGAGGAGTAATTGCTGCTTGATCATTTGCACGGAAGCGGAGAAATGATTGATAGGAATCTTCAGCTAATTCCAATTCACCGGTTTGAATGAACAAGATCGCCGATGCAAGTGAGGTGCTGGATTGCAATTGAGTAAACCATTCGCGAGAAAATCCACGCGGTAACTGAGGAGATAAACAATGCTCTCTAAGCATATCTAATTTCTCTTTGGCTCCTTCGAGATTACCTTCCTCAATATCAATCATCATTGAATGTTTCAGTGGAAAGATTGAATACACTTCAAATTCTTTGGATACATCTTTCAGTCGAACAAATGCCTTTTCAAGAATATCCTTGGCTTCATCTATGCGATGCTGACGGACATATGCCAAAGCAAGATTGCATTCATAAATTACGTATTGCGGTGCGGTCCGCCACTGAGTTTTACCAATTCTTTGAAGCATATCGGAAAACAAATATTCTGCATCGCCATATTGTCCTTCAGACATTTTGATCCCGGCAAGCACATATTGTCCAGCCGAATTAGGACATCGAAAGAACTTCATGAATCTGATCGCACTATTGCAAATCCTGCTGAGACGCAAGTAATCACAACTGGGCCTGTGCCAAGCTATGTCAATTGCGATCAAATTATCGAATAGCGCTGGAGCAAATAACCACAGGAGGCCGATTGAACCCAATCCGTAAACGAATCCGTAACTCCACATCTCATAACTGAGATAACAGTACGAACACCACGCCGTATAAGCAATGACACTTAGCAGAACGAAAATAGCAGCAAACTGGGGCAGTGTTTGCTTAACAACGCTAAGGCGTTTCGGTATCAAAAGTTGAGCCATGTTCTCATTCTACTAATTTTCAGCGCACACTTCCCAACGCCAATAAAACGCCACAACTCTTGGCTACTCTCAACCACGTTCTGAACCGGCTTACCACGCATTGCAATTTTTGAAAAACGAGGTGCTGAATTATGGGAGATGTTCGAGCGGAAGCAACTAAACTTGAAGGGGAAATGAAGAGCGTTGTAGACGCAAAAGGATCGGATCAGTTCCATACTGCAATGGACGTTTTGCAGAAGGATGTAGCTGAATTGCGCAAAGATCCGAAATTCGCTACTGACGTTCTCAAACAGATCACTACCGATGCTCAAAACAGCAACGATCTGCCAAAAATATCCGTGCACAGCGATGAAAGCGGAGTAGCGCAATACTTTTTCTTTGGTGCCAATCCAAAAGATGAAAATGGAGACCATCATATGGCCATCAGTGAAGCGCTGACAGATGCGGGCAAAAAGGCTCTAAAAGAAGGACCTCCTGACGGATTCATGGAGTTTATGAAATCGCTCAACCCGCCTGCAGAAAGCATGTTGAAAGCGTAACCCGCAGTTCAATTTCCTAAAGCAGAAAGTTCTTCTTCGGGTTTGGGTCCGTTAGAATCGGCCGGGTGATCGAAAACGGTGAGATATCGATATCGGTTTTGCCATCAATAGCAAGTTCGCTCATAATTTTGCCAAAGAGAGAAGCGAACTTGAAACCATGGCCGGCACCAAGGGCCACAAATACGTTCTCATGTCCAGGCACTCGGTCCAAAATAAACTCACGATCTGGTGGCATCGTATAGAGACAAGTCTTTGTACAAATCTCTTTTCCAACAGCGAGTGGAATATATTTTGTAAGGAACTTTTCGACAGCGTCATAAGCACGCCAATTAGTTTGGAATGTTCGGTCTTCCGGTGTTGTTTCGTCGCCACCAACGTCAACGCCTGCTTTCGGCCCAGGCATTCCAAACACTGGAAATCCGTAGAAACTCGGATCGTCATACCATATCCACATCGGAAATTTGCCAATCACAAATTCATCCGGAGCAGGGCTGTTGAAATAAGTAACCTGTTCTTGCGTTATCGTTAGAGGCAATGTAATTCCTACATTTTTGAGGAGTTTATTCGTCCAGGCATCGGTTGCCAGAAATAGCTTTTCGCCGCTAAATTCTGTGCCTTCTACAGTCACGCGCACTTCTCCTCGCACAGACCGAATTGATTTCACAGGCGTCTTGTCTAAGAGCAGTGCTCCTTTTTCTCGTGCCTTTTTGCGCATGAGATTACAAGCAATGCTGGCAGCGATGAATCCGCCATCTTCCTGATAAAGACCGTGAATGCCAGCATCTAATTTGAATTGCGGCCAGCGAGATTCAATTTGCTTGGCAGTAAGACGTTCGTACTTGACTCCAACTTCACGCATACTCTCTGCATAAGGAGTAATAGGCAGACCGCTTTTCTTCGGGCCGAAATCCAATCCGCCTGTTTTTACCAGTACCGTTTTCTTGCAGTCCTTTTCGAGAACACGCCAGGCTTTGTATGATTCTAATGCCATGCGAACGTAGTAAGGAGTGTGATAAGAAAGTCGTATTATGCGTGAATGATCTTGGGAAGCACCACGATCGTGTCCGAGCTCAAACTGTTCCAACCCCAATACATCTTTTGAGCGGCGCGAAAGCCAGTACGCAATTGCACTGCCGATTCCACCTAATCCTACTACTATGTGTTTGAATTCTGTTTTCACTGCACTTTAACGTCAAGTAATTTCGCTATTGCTGCGATGTGTCTTTTATCTGTTCCACAGCAACCACCGAGAATTCGCGTGCCAAATTCACGATGAAAAGCGAGCAGATGATCAGCAAATACGCCAGGCTCCTCGCAATCAAGTTCTTCGAGAGCCTCTAGTTCTTCCGGGCTTTTGCGCGATGTATTACCCTGCAATCCTATCACTCTCTCTTTTAGAGTTGGATCTTTTGCGATCTCTTCAGCAAAACCACTGCGACAAATATTTGGATGAACGCAATTGATCATGTAAAACATCGGCTTTGGATCAATTGCAGTGTCTATGCGATGCACGGCCTCGTGCAAAGGCATGCCATCTAAAAGTGCACCATTCGGTCGCAGAATAAAACTCAATGCGTAAGGCTTCCCGCAGCGTGCCATTGCTCTGGCGATACCAAACGCTTCACTGAATGCCGGTAATGTCGAAGCAAAAAGAAAATCGACACCT
>CAJCIF010000401.1 GCA_903970355.1 Actinomycetota bacterium | reverse complement strand
CCAGTTTTGGCCATTTTTGTGCCGCTGACGAACGCACTTTCGGCGACATTCTCGATCAAATCGAAAAGGACTCTTTCGAGTTGAGTAACCTCACCCGGCTTGAACTGATATTGAATGGTGAATTGCTGCCGGATCTGGTTTTAAATGAAGTGCTTGTTGCTCATGAAAATCCAGCCGCTACTAGCAGGCACCGCTTGATACTGCGAGGCATGTCGGAAGAGCAAAAATCTTCCGGAATTTGGATTGGCACGGCAGCAGGGTCTACCGGTTCAATAAGATCAGCTGGTGGCACGGTATTACCGATTACGGATAAACGCTTTCAATTTGTCGTAAGAGAGCCATGTATAAGACCAAATGAGAAATGGAAACTGGAGAAAGGTATCCTGGAACCAACCGAAACTTTCAAGATTGTCTCTGAAATGCGTACCGGTTCAATTTTTGTTGATGGCTCACATCTTTCCCACCAGTTCTATCTCGGCGATGAGCTTCTCATAAGGCCAAGCACTCTGCCATTGCAGGCCTATCTTTCTGCTGACGTCAACGACATTTTCATATAAAGTCGTAGCGAAAACGGCAGCTACGGAGCTTCATGACTGATTACAAACCAAGTGCAAGCGATCAACTGGCAATTCTCGCCGGCAAACTAAGTGCAACAACTATCCGCCTCTTAGGAGCCGGAATGGGTTCCAATTTGCCAGGCCGTTTTGCCCGCAAGTTGTCCGCCCATATCCTTTCGGATTTATCGAGTCAGCCGAAACTCGGCTCTATCGCCGTGACCGGCACGAACGGCAAAAGCACTACATCCGGACTGCTTTCATCCATATTGCGCACAGCTGGTTATCGCATTGTTCACAATCGTCAGGGCGCCAATCTCGTTACGGGGATAACAGCCAGTCTTGTTGATGCTGCCGATTGGCAAGGTCGTATCGAAGCCGAGTTCGGTCTTTATGAGATTGACGAAGCTGCCCTGCCCGTAGTGGCAAAGGAAATTAAGATCAATACCGTGCTCGTCACCAATCTCTTTCGCGATCAATTAGATCGCTTCGGTGAACTTGACACAACCGCCAAACTGATTGCTAAGGGAATCGAGCAAAACGACTCAACCGCCATACTTAACAGCGATGATCCCAATGTTTGCCAGCTCAAAAAAGAAGGCAAAAAACTTCACTATGGCATTGAATCGTTAGATTCTTGTCAAAGCGAACCGGATGAATTGGCCGAACTTTCCTATTGCACTAAATGTGGTGCTGAGATTGCCTATACATCCACTGTCTATGGTCAACTGGGTAAATGGCATTGTTCCAATTGCGATTATAAGAGGCCGAGTCCCGATGTTTATGCCTCTGATGTTGTGAGCCTGGCCGCTACTTCCCAATTTACATTGCATTACGGCGATGCTGAAATCGCGATCCATTTAACGATGCCGGGCTTATTCAACGTCTACAACGCGCTTGCCGCCTCTGCTGCCGCCTTGTCTCTTGGTGTATCAATTGACGGTGTGCAAGACGGACTGAAAGAGTACACAACTCTCTTTGGTCGCTCGGAACGAATTCACCTCAATGGCAAATCCGTCATCATTCAACTGATCAAAAATCCAGCCGGAGCGACACAAACGGCCCGTGCTGTTAGCAAAGACACAAATGCTACCGTGCTCGTTGCCATAAACGACAACCTTGCTGATGGACGTGACATCTCATGGTTGTGGGATGCAGATTTTGAAGCGCTTGCTGCCATGTCTGCTCACTTTATCGTAAGCGGTCAAAGAGCAGATGATATGGCAGTGAGACTTAAATACGCTGGCATTGATGTGACTAAGATTAAGACTGTGACTCCGTTGGAGAAAGCCCTCACAACGGCCCTGGCTGACACAACAGCGACACAAACTTTATGGGTAATGCCGACCTATACCTGCCTTCTTGAACTCGAAAAAATCATCAAGAAATACGGCGTCACTCTCGGCGGGACTTAATATAAGCGCTCCGGCGCTCGTTTCACTCGCTTCTCCGCGCGTATTGACGCGACGCTACGCCATTGCTCCTCGCAACGGCTGCGCTTTGCTGTTGGTTCGGTAGTGGATTTTCATAAGCGCTCCGCGCTCGTTTCACTCGCTTCTCCGCGCGGATTGACGCTATGCTCCGCCACGGCTCCTCGCCGCGGCTGCGCTTCGCTGTTGGTTCGCGTTAGCGTAGGAAGGCTTCGAATTTTTCCAATTGTTTGCTGTGGCAGGCGCTTGCTTTTGTGCAGCTCTTAACACCACAACTGGTTGTACATTCCGATTGGCAAGCAACGTGGCTCTTATTGCTGTGCTTCTTATGTACGTGGGTTGTTGCGGTAGGCTTTGAAGTTGGAGCAGTGCCTCCGGATGTGGTATCAGGGGCGGCAAAGGCAAGTGGACTGTTTAGAGCAACCATCAACAAAGAAACGATTAGCGAATTCCGGGCAACGGGTAACATCAGATTCTTCTCCTTTGCAAAGTAGTTGAGGGCTGTCCTCTATGGATGAGTGGTGGAGAACGCGGTCAATTTTTGCTCCATACTATCCAGCTGCGCCAAGCGAGCGTTCAAGAGCTGTCCTGGTAGCATTCCTGCCTTAGACAATCTCCGTCTGTTTATTTCAGCCTGAACTTGAATGCGAGCAGTATCTATAACAGCTACACCCGAACCAACCGTAAGCGAAACGGCAGCCGCAAACAGGTTGTAGTTGGTGACGCGGTTGGCATGGTTTGTCTTTACAGCATCCTGACGACCCACGTTTGTAAACAGCACGCCGCTTACTATTTTTGTACCGCCGACAAATATACCGCTGGCATAACTCTGCGTGGCAACCAGTCTGCCGTTGCGCAGTTCAGTGAGATTCTGGTGCAATTGATCTTGGAAGCCTTGATCGGCCAACGTATAAACAGCAACTCTTGCAAGAGGGGCTTGCACTTGATCCGGGCTAGCCTTACCAGCTTTGCATAGAGTATCAAGCGCTAACTGGTCTTTTTCCAGAGTCGCCACTTCTGTGTTTTGAAGGCCTCTCGAAACAACCAAACCTTTCTTCTCACGAATTCTAGACGCCACTTCACCAGCTAGTCGGCTAGCAAATGGTGCAGCGATAATTAAAGCGCCCGATATAAGGAACAAATAACCGGCTTTGGCGTTCCAACGTCTGTCATGTTTGTGCAGTGCTAAATAAGAAAAGATGCTGCCAATACCACTGGTTGTGAATTTCGCAACGTCAAAAGCGTAGATTGCTTGTTGAAATGCAAGGTATCGTGCCGCTCCGGCATGAAACCGCGCATATTCATAAAGGCTAAGAGTGGTTATGTCCCGCAAGACTCTCCCTTCGGCCGCATCTACTTCAGCATGACCTTGCAGAAGTGGCGCGGCTTCTTCAATTTTGATTAGGGCATCGCGCTCGGCCAACAAGCTGTCTATCTGGTTACGCAAATCCAATACGTGCGCTCTTGCTTGACTGGCAGAATAGCCATGAGCACGGGCTTCAATATCGTGGTAGCCAAGAACAGCCAGTTCAAAGGCCGCCGCCCCTGCGCCCACAAAGGAGCCAGATGCACCAATAGCGTTAGCTGCAGCGATTCTTGTGCCGCTAAGATGTGCCGGATTAGTGAAGTGCTGACCCCGTTCACTAATTGAAATGATCCCATTGACCATATTGAGGGAGAAATTCACCTCTTGGAGGGTTGCATAGCGCAACCCTTTCCATCTGCCTGACTTGGTGGTTTCTTTCTTGTAGTGAATGTTGTACCTCTCCAGTTCGATCTCCTTGAGAAGTATTTTGCGAGTTAGATCGTCTACCCGACCGACTGCTTCCTCTGGCGAAGCCGCTACTCCACCGCTCAATCTTTCCCCACTAGTAGGTACATTGATTGCGGCACCAGTAAGTGGAGAGCCTGTATTAATAACTTCAGCCCAAGCCGGACTGACAGTCAATTGCAATGCAATACCACAGGCAGTACCAAGCGAAAATAATGCTCGGATTGTTTTGTGACCGAAAAATCGCTCGAACTGCATTTGGGTATCTTATGTTTTTAGGGTCGGCTTCGGAGGAACAACAATTATATATATAACGAGTTCAAGTAATAAAGCGATCATGACTTTAACAGACAGATCATGACAGTCTTGGATCGGTGCCAATTTGTTGCTGGTTAGAACGCCGTTTAACGCAGGTAATAGCTTGATGTTAGTAAGTTGCAAAGCAGTACTATGGGTGGTGCCAGACAGATAATCGAAAGCGGTCATCCAAAACTTGTGTGCTACGGATCAAAACCAAGTCACTTAAACCCAACGCAAAACCACTAAAACCGGGTATAAGATTGCCAGGTCGTGCCCAAAGGCATGAATTCAAGAGGCCCTGACAATTCGATGTCACAACAGAACATGAATCCAGATCCGATCAATCCGATCAAACCGATCGATCCGACCGATCCAATCGATCAAGTCGAAAATATCGAAACGACTGAGTCCAGAGATGAATTCGGCCTGTTCGCCGGTAGTCAATCGATCATTGGTCGTCGCATTCAGGGACGTTGGGTAATTGTGGAAGTGCTTGGCGAAGGCACTATGAGCACGGTTTACAAGGCCGAAGAAGAAGCCACAAAAAAGGTCGTTGCCCTTAAGAAAATCCATCAACATCTTCTTAAAAATGTCATAAACCTCACAAAATTCGAGCAGCGGGCCCGCGCACTGATCGCTCTTAACCACGAACACATATCCAATTTTTACGACATCTTTATCACGCCCGAGAAAGAAGTCTTTCTATTTTGCGATTACTTTCCATCGGAAAACCTGGAAGAAATACTGTCCAAAGTTGGTCACATTGACACAGAACGGGCAAGCAAGATTTTCAAGCAGGCAGCAGCTGGATTGGAATACGCTCACCAGCAAAAAATATTGCACCGCGATCTCAAGCCAAGCAATATCTGCATAGTCAACGACCAATTCAGCGTTGATGATGTACGAATCGTCGATTTCGGCATAGCAAGATTGCTCGTTGAAGAATCGCAAGATGCAAAGGGCGGTCGCCTCGTTACGCAGTCCCGGGAAGTATTCGGCAGTGCACTTTACATGAGCCCGGAACAGGCAATGGGCAAGAAAGTAGATGCCCGATCAGATATCTACGCTTACGGCTGTGTGATGTATGAATGCATAAACGGCAAACCACCGTTTGTAGGCAAAAACGTTATGGAAACAGCCTACAAACACATGAACGAGACGCCACCGCCCCTGGTGAGCACTGTCATGCCACCAACTCGTTCATTCGAACGTTATCAAGCAATAGTTTCGAAGACATTGCAAAAGATGCCGGAACGGCGATACCAGACTATGGGCGAGCTGCGGTCCGATTTGGAAATGATGCTCGATGCCAACGATAACAAATGGCAGACAACTGCCTATTGTTTGAAAGGCTTTGCCAAAACAAGTCTCCGCCAGTTGGCAAGTGAAAAAATTCCGTGGGGCATCATCGCCTCCATATTAGGTGTGCTCCTGCTCTTTGGCATTATTGCTTACTGGGCCTTCGTGCTTCTTACAAGCGGCGGCGAATCTACAAGTGAATATCCGCACTATGATGAAAATCGCATCTGGCTTGTCACTGACAAAAAGCCAAAAAGCTTAGTCGAAGATTTCACAACCAAACGTGAAAATGCACGCATTGAACTTGAAGCGATTGAGCAGGAAAAAGGCAGGACGTCAAAAGAGTACATAAAAGCGCTCGGCGATCTTTGCACCCTTTTCGTGCAAGCGGGGAGATGGGCTGATGCTGCAGTCCAACTAAAACAACTTATTGACCTGCAAAAATCTGTGAAATCTGATGCAAATATGGCTGAAGCCAGATCGAATTTAGCCCTTGCCTACTTTATGCAAAGTCAAAATGACGATGCAGAACGCATTTCTCGTGAAACTCTTGATTCTGAGCCAAATTCAAAAGAAAGCACCGCGCGTAAAATGACCGCTCTCAATATCCTCGGCGACATTTATAACCAGCGTGACGACAACAAGAAAGCACTGGATGTTTATTTGCAACTTTATGGCATAGCTAGTCCAAACAAAGTCAAAGACCCCTCTACATATGCAAAAACATGCGCACGCCTTGGCGACACTTATAGACGAATGCATGATTTCAAAAATGCCGAACGCTACTTCTTGAACGGACTTGATATCTATACCAATTTCAAAGCTCATACCGGCGACTATTTAGCAAAGCTTTTCTTTGACTATGCACTGGCACTCTCGGCAGACAAACAATACCTAAAATCGCAAGCGATGTTGAAACGAGCATTGCCGATTGCAATCGCATTTGAAGGTCCGAAGAGCGGTCTTGTCGGCGCTATCCGCAAAGAATATTTGGACAACATCTACAACATCGACTTC
>CAJCIF010000400.1 GCA_903970355.1 Actinomycetota bacterium | reverse complement strand
AATTCAGATAGAGCCGAGCTGAGCTGAGGCACTGAGTGAACGAAAAGGATTTTGCCAATATTAGTTGTAGCTTGCAAAGTTAAACTCTCCAAGATAATTTGCTTCTATCAAACCAAAGCATGGCGAAAAAAGTAGATGTCCAGAACCGGGAAGACATATTCCACAAAATACCTTTTCGATATGAATATTGCGTGAGAGGCGGTGACTTTTAATGCTTTTCCGCAATCACACGCATCGTAATCACCTGCATAAAAATGGTGTTGTGCGCAGAACAAAACTGATGAAGATGGTAGTCCATCAAACAGTTATTCTTGCGCGTGTCATCGTTACGGAATTTCGAAATTTCTTTCTGATTCTGATCACGATATTTGCAACATCGTGCTGCATTCTCTATTTTCAGTATCCGCGCGCCGACCTGCCTCATCAGCATCTAACCTGGCTTCAAACAGCCTATTACACATGGCTCATGATCTTCTTTGAAAATCCATTGCCATTCGTGGATCACTGGCTGATCTCACCGCTTTTCTTTTTGCTTCCGATTCTGGGCCTGGTGACGGTTGCCGAAGGTGTCGTGCACATGGGTAATTTACTTTTTCAACAAAAACGCTATTCAAAGGAGTGGCAAAAAATGATTGCAGGATCGCTCGAAGGACACATAGTTGTTTGTGGCTTAGGTAATGTGGGCGTGCGGGTTGTACAACATCTTCTCAGAATGGAAGAGAAAGTGGTGGCGATCGAACGAGAAGAATCTGCCCGGTTCATAAAGGAAGTAGAAAACTACCAGGTGCCTGTGCTGGTGGGCGATGCAAGAGATGGATCGACGCTTGAAAAAGCAAATGTTGCCAAAGCAAAAGCGATCATTTGCGTAACGGATAATGACCTTGCTAATTTGGAATCTGCTCTCACAGCCAGAGAATTGAATCCGCATATTAAAATCGTTATTCGCATGTTCGATCAGAAATTGGCAAAGAAAATTGAGAAGAGTCTTGGTATCGGAGCAGCCTACAGTTCATCGGCTCGCTCTTCCCGATTGTTTGCCCAAGCTGCAGTGGACGAAAATATTCTCGATTCATTTGAATTCGGAGGCACCATCATTAATGCCTATCAGCTTATAGTTGCTCCCAATACAAATCTGGTCGGTAGTACCGTGGATGATATTCGCAATAAACATGAAGTTACCGTTCTCTTGCACGAAATGCAGGACGGAAATCTTGATTGGAACCCATCTCCAAACAATGTTCTGTCAGTTGGCGACAGGCTTTTGATCATGACCGATCGTGATGGCTTGAAACGGCTCGAACAGTCCTCAAAACCTCTCGTTGCCTGGAAGGAAAGTTAATACGTTGTTGCGTTGAAAGTCATATGTGGTAAATGAAATTGAGGATTAGCCGTGAGGGGCTGATATGTCGGACATCGGTGCATTGCAAAAAACGAACACCTGCCCCATCTGCGGCAGGCGGAAAATGAGTTTGTTTGACACTCTTGCCGGCAAAACAGAAAATCGCTGTCAATGTAAGAATAAAAAACTGATCGAAAATACCAAGAATTCCGGCGCCCCTCGCGTTAGTGAGCTTTTGCAAAAGCCGGCTGTCGAATTGAAGGTTGGCACGAAGGAACGCGATCTCAGCAATGAGAAAGCGATGGCTATTACGCAGGACGAGATTCCAGCCCTTAGCGAAATGGATAGTCTGGCTGAGTCTGCCAGTAACTTAATGGGCTCCTGGTCCGGGAGCAGCGGCCACAAAGCAGCACCGGACATCTTGGAGCCAGGCACTCGTTTAGCGGGGCGATACAAAGTTGAATCGTTACTCGGTATTGGCGGCATGGGTGCCGTTTATAAAGTGACGCATGAGTTCTTAAATAAGACACTGGCTCTGAAAATATTGCACAAGGATGTTTTGGCAAATGAGCAAATAATTGCGCGATTCGACCGCGAAGCTAAAGCATCAGTGGCCCTCAGTCATCCTAACTTGGTTACTGTTGGCGACTATGGAATGACGGATGATGGCGCACCATTCCTGGTGATGGAATTTATCGACGGAAAAAGTGTGGGCGAAGAACTTTGTGCAACTGGAGTTTTTCCCGTAGAAAGAGCACTGCCCATATTTATACAAATGTGTGCCGGTCTAGAAAGTGCCCACTCAAAAGGTGTCGTTCACCGCGATTTGAAACCCAACAATGTAATGCTTTCCAAAGACGCTAATGGGCAAGAAGCAGTCAAAATTGTAGATTTTGGAATTTCAAAAATTGTTGGTCCAGACTCAGGTTCAAATGCGCTCACTCAAACAGGCGAAATATTCGGAAGTCCGCTCTATATGAGCCCTGAACAATGCCGAGGCATGCCTGTCGATCAACGTTCTGATATTTACTCTCTTGGCTGTGTGATGTACGAGTGCTTGTGCGGAGAGCCACCGTTTATTGCGGATAATCCGGTGCAGACAATTTTGAAGCATCTGCATGAAGAGCCACAGCCTCTTTCGCAACGGGGTGTTGCGAATTTGCCAGAAGGTCTGGAAAAAATAATTGATACTTGCCTCAATAAAGAACCGGAAATGCGTTATAAAACCGTGGCCGATTTGAGGCAGGATCTCGAACGACTTCAGCAGGGAGAAAAACCACAGACTGCTCGCGGCTCTGTTGCTAAGGAAGAATCTTATTGGCGCAATATAATCACCTTTTCAGTGCATTCAATGGTTGCCGGAGCGATTATTGTGAGCATGATCTTGATCGCCTTTACGTATTTGCACTTTAAGGAAGTTGCAAAAAATATAAATAATCTCCCTATTTGGCGCACTACGCTCAATGAAGGTATTAAGCACCAGGAGGATGATCGAGACAGCGCTGAAGTCACAATGAAGCACGCACTTGAAATGGCTGAGAAAAATCATGCACCGCTTGCTGATCTGGCGGAGATCAACTTTTTCATTGGCCGCATCAACAAGCGCGATGACAAAGAAGAAGCAAGACAATATTTCAAAACGGCGCGTCGTCAAGCCAATGATGTTCAAGACTTCTTACTTGAAGCCAAGTCCAATGAAGGTTTGGCATTTACATACTTTGATGGTGATGCAAGGACAGAAGTAAAATTGGAGCCGGCTTTAGCCAAGCAAGTAATCTTCTGGTTAGAAAGGGCTATTGCATTGCGACAACGGGCAGGCGATCCGGATCCGCGGGCGTTATCGACAGACTACAAAAATTTGGCTAAGTTGTACGCCAGCGTGGGCGATGATGACAATGCCGAAAAAATGGCTGCCAAAGTGCATCAGATGGAAGCCAATCGCGAGCGAGCCTGGAACGTTGTGGTAGCGTATCAATTGGAAGCGGAAGCGGCTCTCAAAAAGAAAAACTACACTCGCATGGAAGAAAAATTCGATCTCGCCTTGCAAAAAGGAAAAGACAGTGTGACGGACAGCAGACACTTGCGTGACATCGCTAATGAATATTTGCAAGCTCTCGGCAGCATTGGCAAGAGTGATTCAGCGAAGGCGCAAGCTATTCGCAAGAATTATCTTTCAAAGCCGCTCCCTGAAGATGCAGAGAAGAGCGAATAATAGCGCTACTTCACCGCAGCTAAAGCTTTTTCTATATCTGCTATGAGATCTTCGCTGTCTTCGATACCGGCTGAGAATCGAATTAGACCATCTGTCAGTCCATGCTTCTTTCGCACTTCAGCAGGAATTTTTTGATGCGTCATCGTGGCAGGATGTTCCACCAAAGTTTCGACTGCACCTAGACTTTCAGCAAGCGTAATTAACTCAAAGGAGCTGATTAGCTTTTTCGATTGTTCAATAGTGAATTTGAAAAACACAGAAAACATGCCGCTAAACCCGCTCATTTGTTTTGCAGCCAATTCGTGCTGGGGATGGCTGGGAAGCCCTGGATAAAGAACCTTTTCCACTTTTGGATGCGACTCCAAATAACGTGCCATGGCAAAAGCATTCTTCTCACACCTTTCCATGCGAAGAGGAAGTGTTTTGATACCACGACGCAAAAGAAAAATAGTGAAAGGATCTGCATGCAATCCGATTGCTTTGCGATAGAAATCCATCTGATCGCGATATTCTTTATCATTGGTAATGATCGCACCACCGACGATATCAGAGTGTCCACCAAGATATTTAGAAGCGCTGTGTATTACGACGTCGATTCCTAAATCGAGTGGATTTTGAAAATAGGGCGATGCGAAGGTATTATCAATAACCGTTAGGACTCCATATTTTCGCGCCAACTCGCCCAGTGCTGATAAGTCGTATATTGTCAAAAGTGGATTTGTTGGCGATTCAAGGAAAAGCATTTGCGGATGTTTTTTGAGTTCCTTTTCGACTTGATCGAGATCGGTCAAATCGATCTGCGCATATTCCAGACCGAACTTTTCGAAAAACTGTTTGAAGAGCCTGTAAGTTCCACCGTAAACATCGGTGGGCATTATGATCTTGTCACCAGACTTGAGATTGCTCATAACCGCAGTCATCGCAGCAACGCCGGATGAAACGACAGCGGCATGTTTGCCGTTTTCCAGAGAAGCAAGAGTTTCTTCAACCGGATAATAGCTTGGGTTCATCGAACGCCCATAGTCGTACTTGAATTCGCCCGGATAAGGCTGGGCATAAACAGAACACTGCCAGATAGGCTCCACGACCGCTCCGGTAAGTTCATTAGGTTTGCGCCCCGCATGAACAGCCCGCGTGTTATAGCCATGAGTTTCTGTAATAGTCTTAGTCATGTTACCCACCTGAGTGATATTGAGTTTGGCTATTCTATCAATATATAAGCGCTCCGGCGCTCGTTACACTCGCTTCTCCGCGCGTATTCGCGCTGCGCTCCAACATTGCTCCTCGCAACGGCTGCGCTTCATATATAAGCGCTCCGGCGCTCGTTACACTCGCTTCTCCGCGCGTATTCGCGCTGCGCTTCGCTACGGCTCCTCGCCGCAGCTACGCTTCGCTATTGTTTCGGGCGCGTTTGGTTAGTGTTCGTGGTTGCAGGTGATGGATAGGCCGCGGTTACGCCAATGGGTAATCACCAGAATGATGTTGCCCATCGTTATTAATGGCAATTCTAACTTCTCGGGTAATATTGCGTATGGCGCGAAGGTGGCGATCAACACACACGTCAAACCAAATAACATGCCGCAGAGTATGTC
>CAJCIF010000399.1 GCA_903970355.1 Actinomycetota bacterium | reverse complement strand
CGATTTTGCTTCCAGAACTTCTTTGAGAGAGTCGGCTAGCATGCGCACTTCATCACGTGGCTTACGGCACAGTAAACTTTCTTGCACGGACTCATCCGACCCAACACTTAGGGTGCGCGCTCCACTCACCAAATAAAGGGATATAGGCTGCCAGACTTCCAGCTTGTAGCTGACCTGCGCTCCGCCACTGCGCAGCTCAAGAAAACTGCGAGTCTCCTCATCTTCCGAACAAAGTTTGGCCATTACTTACCTATACAGAAATTGGCAAACACAGAGGCAATTATCTCTTCTGAAACCATTTCGCCGCAGATTTCGGAAAGATGGTCTATGGCACCTTTGAGATCTGTCGCCAGGCAATCTTGGGGCAATCCTTCTTGAACTGTTTTGGTAACCAGATTTAGCGATGCAATTGCTGCCTCGCAAAGTGCTGCTTGCCGATCATTCAAAGAGGTATCGCCCTCATGCCGCGTGCGGCCTTGAAAAGCCCAGTCACTTATCATCTCATGAATGTGCTTCACCTTTTCACCGGTTTTTGCTGAAATTAGGAGTTCGCCAATTTTTCCCGGTCTATCAGCAACACCGTTGGAAGGCAGATCTTTGCCATGAAGATCGCACTTATTTTTGAGCAGCAAAAATGGCCGCGAGCCGATCGTCTCTAAAACTCGTTCATCTTCTTTTTGCCATCCGGCAGTGAGATCGATAAGGAAGAGCACTAACTCCGAATCTTCGATGGCGCGCTTCGTTCTTTCCATGCCAATCAATTCAACAGCATCGTCACTTTGTCTTAGTCCGGCTGTATCGATTACAACTACGGGCAGACCATCAAGATCGACAAATTCTTCTAATGAATCGCGCGTTGTCCCCGGCACATCAGTGACGATAGCGCGCTCAATTTTCAAAAACTGATTGAGCAAACTTGATTTGCCAACATTTGGTCGACCAACGATGGCAAGTCGCAAGCCATCGCGCAGAAACTTATTTGCACGAGCTGCATCGGAGAGGTCCGTCAAAACCTCAATTGCACCGGCAACCGCAAAGTGAATATCAGGTTCCGGTGTGTCTCCTACTTCCTCGGGAAAATCTATGCCTGCTGTCACATTGGCCAGTAAATCAACTAGATTTTTCCGTACGTCTCGTATGCGTCTGCCCAGGTCGCCTGACAGAACAGAAAGTGCAGCGCGGCTCTGTCTTTTTGTTTTGGATTGAATCAAATCTAAGACAGCTTCTGCCTGAGTGAGATCCAACTTTCCAGAAAGGAACGCTCTTTGTGTAAATTCTCCTGGCTTGGCTAACCGTGCTCCGTGCTTTAGACAAAGCGCCAGCACTTCGCTTGCAATGAGCGGACTGCCATGGCAACTTATTTCCACCACATCTTCTGAGGTGTAGGAATGCGGAGCGAGAAACGGGGTTACTAAAACCTGATCTACCTCCTGTCCAGTCTCCGGGTTGGAGAAAGAACCTAAAGTGGCCAGATGTGTGCGCAACCAATCGCTTTCTCTTTTCTTTCCGGAAGGAGAAAATAATTTGCTTAAGATCTGGCAGGCCGCCGGTCCGGACATGCGAACTACGGCGATGGCGCCAAACCCCGGCGGGGTTGATATTGCCGCAATGGTTTCCTCAAATTGCATAGCTATATTCTGGCACTTGATCGTGTAAAGACCACACTTTTCGAGCTTTCTTGCTTGATTGTTGGATACTTGAACAGAATTTAGACCGGTGCTAACATCACTCAAATATTTTTGGACTCTTTTAGAAACCCCTTATCCCTAGCCCGAATTAGGAACAAGAGCATGAACAAAGCAGAACTGGTTTCGGAAATAGCGCGAGTCACTGGTCAAAACAAAATTCAAGTACAAGGTGCATTGTCAGCATTTCTCCATGTGCTGACCGGTGCGTTAAGCAAGGGAGAAAGAGTAACTCTAATCGGTTTTGGTACATTCGAACGAAGACAAAGACAAGCACGTGTCGGCGTCAACCCGCAAGATCCCAAACAGAAGTTACGCATAGCAGCGGCCAAAGTTCCAGCATTCCGTGCCGGACAAGAATTGAAGGACGTTGTAGATGGCAAGGCCAAATTGCACAGCCCTGAAATTCCAGCACCGACAAAAGCAAAAGCAAAGACAAAAGCAAAAACTTCAAGCAATCATGCCGGCCACAAAAAGGCAGCACCGAAAAAGAAAGCAAAAGGCCGTCGCTAATTAAGTAGCGCCAGTTTTATTCACCTTGCTTTGCTTGGCGTTTTAGCCATTTCTTCTCAAGATTAGTGCGCAAGTGCTCAAAAAATGAGTCGCTGTGTTCGGATTCGCTTCCCTCGGGTTGCGGCTTCAAGCGCGGTTCTAAAATGGCGTGCACAAGCGATGCTCGCAATCCACTTTGCAAAAGCTCTGGAAATGTTCGCAGGTCCACAATGTCGTATTTGGCTCCTTCCTCTACCAGTTTGCTGTTCAGTTCATTCAATACCGCTGTTCCCGCTACTTCGTAGCCAACTTGCAAAAATGTGATTGAGATCTCATCCGGTTTATGCATCTGCCGCGTAGCCGAAATAATTGAGTTGGCAGACATTCGTCCGTCCGTTGGTTCGCCATCTGTTATAACGGCAATCACAATCGGTTTGGTCGTCTTTGAGTTAGCCTGTCGCGCGTCAATGTACGCCTTCAACCGGTCGTACAACGCTGTACCTGTATTGGTAGATCCGCCTGGTGAATATTTCTCAAAAACATCGGCTATTTCCTTCACGTGTGCATGCGGGAACACTCTACTGTCGTTAGAAAATACGACAAGCGTAATGCCTTCAGGCAAATAGGATTCCGATTCTTGAGCAAGGCTGACAGCCTGCTTCTTGCACCATTCCCAGCGCGAAAGACCATCCGGACAATCCTTTGTATTCATGGAACCGGATTTATCGATCAAGATGACGACATCATGAGCTGCCAGTATCTTTCTTTGCTCGCTGACAGAAGAAGAAAGCGTTGTATTTGTGGCGCTCTCCGCCGGGATAGCCTGCTCCGGGTTTTGTTCTTGCATAGTTTCGGCGCGAGCATTGGGCGGTTCCTTCCAACCGGTAGGAGGAGGAATGTCTTTTATTTCCGCCAGCATCGGCTGCTCGGTCTTGGCGTCGTGCGTGACCGCTGCCTTCGGCTTGGCAAAATCCGGATAGCAAGTCAAGTTGAGCGAGTACTTCTGGCCGTTTCGTTCTTCGACAATATCAATTGTGTTGTCTTTTGGCGTCACAGAAAGGATGAGATCGCCCGGTGAGACACCCTCGTTGTCTGCTTGAGAATGCGGTTTCACGTTAACGACTTTGGCGGGCAAAACTGCATTGCCGGCTTTAATACATTCCAGGCCCGCTTCTGCCAGTTTCAGGAGGATACCGGCTTGCACTTCACCTTTCAAAACTGGATTGGCGGCATGAACTGACCGCAAACAAAAAAAAGCAAAAAGAACAAGCAACGAAAGAAGTAGTACTTTCAGTTTGCCTCTCGTTTTTACGTATTTCATTGGCACTTGCGCGGAAGATGTTTGATGCTAACACATCGATCTAGTGGTATGGCCTTATGGCTTTTCGGTCACCATATGTTCACTTATTCGGAATAAATTCAGATAGTAACAAAGCCCTAGGTAAACCACCATTTTTTCTTGGAAATACTTACTATGTCTGAACAAAATCACCACAATAATGAAATACCCAAAAGGCCTCCAGTCTATGTGGTTAAAGGATTTCGATCCATCTTCAAAAGAGGAAAAAGCGATATTGCCAATCGCATTACTAGAGAAATCACAATACCACCTACCGAACCTCCGTACTGGTCTGTCTGCAATATGATAGAACCAGCCAGCGACAGCCCACACGAGCTTATTACCGATGTTGTAGTAAACGGTGAAGTATTGCATATCACCGAATTTGGTACCACTGTCGGGCGCCGATATCGCGGCACATTCAATATGTTTGATCCACAAATCAAATTCATGAGCAGAGATCATGCTGTGCTCAAACGTGATGTGAATGACCGGCTTACCATAACCGATGTTTCTACCTTCGGCACCTGGATAAACGATCAGAAAATAGAAAAAGAAAGGGAGTACTGCATTCGAGCAACGGACAAGGTTTCGCTAGGATCTCCATTTGGTCCATATTTGGATCTCATTGCCAGAAAAGGCAAAGATTTTGGCACAAACTTCATTCAGAACTCCTTGCCGCCGGTGCAATCGCTCAGCAATTGATGCAAACAAAATTGCTCAATGAACGAGTGAGCCGGTAACTGAAGTACGAACTCCACCGCTTCCTGAAAGCGCCTGTTCATCTCCTAATACATCTTTCAATGTCAAAGCTCTAGCTTGCATTGAGACAGGCGCTGAAGGAGCCTTTTGCAAAACATTTTTGTTGCCTGCAGCAACCGGCAGGCTTCCTGCCCTTCCCGCTCTGTTGCCAGTTGCACCTCGAGAGCCGGGTACGCCGGTATTCGGATCGCTTGATTCGGCACCACCTGCCAATTCGTAGTTGCGCACATAAAGATTGGTACCAAGCGGTGTAAGGCGAGCCGTGCCAATGTTTGAATTGGCGAATTGGCTCTCAAGACTCTTTCTTTCGTCGCTATAAAGCTTGGCGCGTCTGGCTGCTTCTATCTGAACTTGGGATACCTTCGCCTGGGCATTATCAGCATATGCTGATTCTTGCAGGCGAAAATTTTCGGCCGCCAGGTTAATGTCATTTTCACTGTATTTGGCAACGGGAACAGCGCGACCGTCGGTACCCACTACATAAGTGACGGCATTTCTCATGGCGGAAAGGGTGCTTTGATTGCGTTGGTGAAGCTGGTCAGCTGCACTGGCATACGTATTGTGTATTCGGCTCGCTTGTATTTGGGCTGCACCGATATAGTTGGTTGTTCGGTCATCAACCTGAGCACCAATGCGATTGAGGGCGTTCGCCTTTAGTTGTTTTTGCCGTTCCAATTGCGGGTTAGTTGGGTGACTTTCCTGGGCAAAGCTTTCTGAAGCGCAGCAAACGGAAAGAACTGAAAGAGCGATTAATTGATTTAAGAAGAAACGCTTGTAAGCGATACCAGACATCTCACTGATCCTCGGATGCCACGTGCCGACGGCACTTCGTATAGCAACCATACTCCGGATTTCGTGGATCTTTAGTGAATTGAAAAGCCCCTATTTCTGGGCCACATAGAGTCCGGTATAGGCGGCGAGAAGCTTTTTGATTTCTTCATTGACGAGATCTTGAAACTGTTTGTCGCCCTGAGATCCCAAATGCTGAAGAGCACAAACTACTTCCAGGGAAACACAGGCAATCAACTGCCGCTGCATCAATTGCATATCGGGACATTTTTCGCTGAGAAGCGCTTCGATACGTGTAACTAGATTCTCGCGGAGTTCATTGTCAACGCCTTTGAGATCGTTAGAAACTTTGGCGCAATCGAAAACGGCGCGAATACCTGGACTGTTATCGAAGTAGCAGTCAACTGTTACGAAGAGATGTTGAAAGAGCTCGGGCAGCGGCTGCTCCATAAGTGGACTTTCGGCGATTTCATCGAACAGCCCATGAATTTCATTCAAATAGCGATTGGCAAGGGCCTGAAAAACGGCTCCTTTATCCGGAAAGAAATGATAGAAAGAACCAATCGATGTACCGGCACGTTGCGCAATGGAATTGCTGGTTGCGGCCTCGTAGCCTACTTCGTCGAACAGTGTTGCGGCGGCATCGAGAATTCTTTGTACTCGCGCCTCTCCCCGCATTTGCCGCGGTTCACGCCGCATTTCAGATCGCATCGATTTCAAGAAAACTCTCCCGTCAAATTTTAGACATCCGTTACCTGCGCTTTCACGCCATAACGGAGATAGGTAATAACAATAAAGTTGGAAAGAGCGTGAGCAACTATAGGTGTCCAGAGTGTACCGGTGTAATCAAGCAGGAAACCAAGAAGCAGAGCAGCTGAGAATGCCCAAATACCGTAAGAGATATGGCGCAGACTCGGACAATGAAACAATCCAAACAAAATACTAGTGGGTAAGTAACCAATTTGCGCTTGCATTACTCCCCGAAAGAACACTTCTTCACAGAAGCCGGAAGCTAATGCTACCAGCAGTATATCGAATAGGGTTAGTTCAGCAAAAAGCGGCGCCACTTCCTCCATTACAATCTTGCGAAGGCTGGATATCCATTGCAAATTGTCTTTAAACAATTTGCCGATGAAAAGCAAAATGAAGCCACTGCTGGCGGTGCCGAGCCCAGCCAAAACACCAATGATAAGAGCACGTTTGTTCGCGACAAACTCCTGGGCAATGCTGAGATGGGCAAGTTGAATCCAAACAGCCGCAATGAGAAGCAATACAGCCTCCAAGACGATCGTCACATTCATGACCATTACTCGATCAAGCAAGCGACCTTGCATTGCTGAGTACAACCTCCGGATAGAGTTTATTGTCTTCCCGCGAACTGCAAATTGCTACCAGGGCATCCTCAAAAGTAATGGCAACCAACTGCTTCATGCCTGCCTGCAATGCTGGAATATCACACAAATCCAGGACCTGGCCGGCTGCTATTTGCCAAGCTTTGACACGTGACAGCGCAATCGTCTCGAAACCAAGCACCTGGATCGGCTCAATCAATCCTTCTGTAAGACGAGCATGCCGGGCCAGATCTTGCAATTCAGGAATACCAAGGGCGTGAGGCAACTGAAATGGACCTGACCTATCCCGTCTAAGGTTGCTTATACAGCCGCCGCATCCCAGCTTATCGCCCAGATCTCTGGCCAGCGAACGAATATAAGTGCCGCCTGAACATTCCACTTTGATGTTTAGCTTATTGCCGTCCACACTCAACAGTTCAATGTTGCGAATATTGACGCGGCGCGGCCGAATTTCTTCCGGAAGTTGGTCAGCACGAGCCAGTTCATAAAGTCTTTTGCCATCGTAATGAATGGCACTGTAGGCAGGAGGAATCTGG
>CAJCIF010000398.1 GCA_903970355.1 Actinomycetota bacterium | reverse complement strand
TGAGACTCTGATCGTGAACCTGAAACTTCGGGTCGGAGCCGCTACCGGAGGCGACTTTATCCGAGCTTCCAGCAGTTCCAATAGGCTCAGGCGCTTCCGCCGGCTCAGCCTTTGCGCTCACAGCATCTGATTTTCCAGTTGCCGCTGCAACAGATTGATCCCATTTTGCTACTTCATTTTTACCAAATAGACCTTGATCGGCCATGTCCTGAAGGCGTGTTCTGACTTCACCGGCTCGTTTTGCGAAATCCGGAGACTTGGGATCAAGATATGCGACGGCTCTGTCCGTAGCATTATCGTTGTTGTTTACTGTCAGCATCGCTGCATTTACCGCAGCTTTGTCCTTGGATGTGAGACTCTGATCGTGAACCTGAAACTTCGGGTCGGCAGCCACCTTAGATTTATCATCGGCACCAGTTATAGTCAGAGGCGTGAGATCGCAGCCCTGGCCATTTGTTTTTCCCAAGTTGGACTTACCTGGTACCGCGCACTCATATACATGGGAAGTAACTGCAGCAGTTCCCGATCTTTCAGTTTGACCTTCGCGACTTTCTAAAGCCATGATTCCTTCCCCGCGATGCGCCTTATCGTCAGTGGAATTAATCTAAAGGTCGAACATAACGCCTTCGTAACCAATGTGAGTACTTTGCGATAAGATTAGGTCGGAGAGAATCTATGAGCCAGCAGAAAGAAGTACGGTTAAACATCCGAGCAACGCCAGAACAAAGGGCATTGATAGAAAGAGCTGCATCAGCAAAGCGGACGAGTTTAAGTGCTTTCATGCTTGACCGATCTTGCGAAGCTGCTGAGCAAATTCTTTCGGAACAACGCCATTTCGAGCTCACTCCTCAACAGTGGGATGCATTCTGCGCAGCTCTCGATGAGCCAGCCAAAGCAATTCCTGAACTCAAGGCTTTGTTTAAGAGACCGTCTGGTTTTAAAATGCGCCAGCGAAGATACAGCAGGTTCGCCCTTCCAAAAAATCGAAATCTGCGATTGGTTAACTGAGATTTGCCTGTAGTCCGCCTCCAATCCAACAGCATGCGACTCCAAAGCCCTTTGTCACGTTTTTGTTATGGATGTGCGTAAAGATGAAAGCCTGGACAGCGAATCTGTGAAAAAGGAACAAATGATGGCAGACAATTTTTGCAACACTAAACCAAAAGATCCGGTAGCGTTCTATCAAGGCGAGTTACATGGTCTTGATCTCAAAGAGAACCACAAAACGGGCACCGAGATGCAAGCAGTCGGCAGGATTCAGGACGAATTACACGGACTCAGTAAAGATGCAAAAACTGATTTCCTTTCGGGCGTCATGTGCAAAGGCCCGGAAGGACTGAATCCCATATATAGTGCTGATGGCAAGCTTCAGAGTATTGATTTAACTCCGTTGTGGAAAGAATAATCGCCCAACCAAGCGGCTCATCTTATTATCAAGTATGCCGACACCGATTTGATGCAATAGCATTTATTACTAATTACTAGACCGAGCCTGTTACCATATTCTCTTCACAAAAGACGGGGAAGAGCTATGGTCGCAAGAAAAAATCGAGCTGGCTTAATTGCAGCACTGCTCATTGCGATTGCCGGGTTTACTTGGCAATCTTGTGCAGCAGCTGATGAAACGGCATCGTGTCAAAAATTTGTACAGTCCTTTTATGATTGGTATGTCGCGAAGTCCAAAGGACCTCCGAAGAATGATTCAACATTGGAAATTGCATTGAAGGCACGAAATGATGTTTTCAGCGCAGAATTGAGCAAGCGATTAAAAGAAGATGTCGCAGCAGCCGCAAAGTCTCCTGGTGAGGTAGTCGGATTGGACTTCGATCCGATACTCGCATCGCAAATAGATCCAGAAAAATACCAGGTAGAAAAGGTAATGCACAGCGGCAATTCCTATGTTGTTGATGTCTATGCGTTCATTGATGGTAAGAAGGAAACCAAACCCACGGTGCAACCGGAATTGGTGCAAAGCAACGGAAAATGGCAGTTCGTCAACTTCCACTACTTGATCGATAAGAACAAGAAGGATGATCTTCTCAGTACACTCAAGATCTTGCGGGAAGATCGACAAAAATACAAAAATTGAATTGGTTCCGCGTTAACCAGCTTTGGGCCTTTTCACCTTTGCCTTGTGCGTCCTAGCTCCTTCGTTGATTGCATTGAGCAGGCTTGAGGCGAGCGAAACGGAACCAACCTTTTCTCGGTTTACGGTAATGTCTAGTTTTACCGGGGCATTTCCAAGTTCTTGCTCAAGACGCTCTAGAACCCACTCCCGAATCATCGTGCTTACGCGCTGATCACGCTTTACTGCCAGATTGTACAGTGCCAAAATGTCTTCCGGCTCAGCCCTGAATTGCATGATCCCGCGCTTCGCCACCAGAGCCTGCGCATCTTTAGTCATCCGTTCGCTTCTTTTTTTCAACTCTGCTTTATTCACGGTGCACCGCCCTTTTAATACTTTCGTTCTGAGCTTTTCTAGCGTGGTAGATGTGTTCGATGTCGCTCTTCAAATATTCGACGCCAATCTCCAGTCTGCGCTCTGTTAGTGTGTACCCGACCCACATTCGGCGTGGACTTCCACGTTGGCTTGGCAGATCATCGTAAAACGTCTTGAAGGGATCAGCCAAAACCTCTAGACATTCGTCAGGGGAAACCTTTGCGCGTTTAAGGCTATCGTAGTTGAATGTGAAAGCCAGGTTCAAAAACCTCCCGATGACATTATTCTATATTCTTCTGTTGTACAAATCAACCACTTTGTCATACGCACTATTCTTCCAAGTTTGTGCGGGTATTAGCCATTATCTGCTTCCTACGCCAGCTCCAGAGTGATTACACCATTGGAACTGGAGCTGACTCGGCTACGTCTTTGAACGCAGAATTTCCTGTGTTTAATAGCTCGCCAGACAGCTCATGAATCTGTACGTAGTCGATTGATTGCCGTCAAACAATTGGCAGAAGCAATGTAATCAGCCGCGTGCTATCACGAGCAAACCGGCAACTATTAACCCTGCTCCGGCAAGCTTCGAAACTGTTACGGCCTCGTGCAAAAACAAAAATGCAAGCAACACAGCCACCACCACACTGCCTTTATCAATCAATGCAACAGTTGAAACTTCGCCCAGCTTGATAGCTCTGTAGTAAAAAACCCAGGATAACGTTGTCGTTACTGCGGACAGTCCTAACCAGATCCAGTTCGGTGTCTTAACGAAATTCCAGTCATTGAGTGGCACGGCGAAATAAGCAAAAGCCATGGTGAAAAGAAAAACAAAACCGGTTCGAATTGCAAGACCGAGATCGGCTGAGATATTAGCGAGTCCTTTCTTTGCAATTACAGAAGTGAACCCGGCAAAGAACATTGAGAGAAAAGCATAGATTATCCAAGTGTTCATCTTAGCAACCACCTATAATTGGCTGGTCTGTTATTACGCCTCACATATTACAATTACTCGTCGGCGTGAGACAGAGTCAATGGCAACTAACAAAGTAAGCGCGTTGCGCCATATGCTTTATGACCAAAAAGGCGGCTATTTGCTGTTACCTGTGGCCATCATGCTGGTATTGTGCATCGTTGCCATAGTGCTTCCCATGCTGGAAGAGGAAATACCAGCATTTGCAACTTGGGCGCACCATACTAGATGGCTTGTGCCTAACGATCCTGGTATGGCGCAATTACTCCTCGGTGCAATTGCAGGTTCATGTATCACCATTTTGTCTGTTGTTTACTCGGTATTACTAATCGCTCTCACTTTCGCATCTATCCAATTTTCACCACGCATTCTGACTAGCTTCCTGAAAGATCGCGTTAGCCAAACAACTTTAGGAATGTTTATCGGTACGTTTGCTTATTGCATTATTCTTTTGCCAAACGTGCACACCGGCACCAGAGTTCGGGTACCAACTCTTTCACTCACTTTTGCCTTAGTACTGGCGACACTGTGCCTTTTTTACTTGATTTATTTCATTCAGCACATAGCACAGGCTATTCAGGCTAACTATATTGTTGACAGAATCGGGCGCGAAACTGAGATTGTGTTGCGCACCATGTTTGGAGACAAACTAAAAGGCTTTCCACCTGTCGATGAAGAGATGGATTCAGAGCCCCAGGGGATTGATATTATTAGCGAACGTTCGGGGTATGTTCAATTCATTGACGAACCGAAACTTCTTAATTTGGCAATCAGCGCTAACGCAAACATTACAATTTTGCGTGGCGTTGGGCAATTTATTCCGGCCCATGTACCGTGCATGAATGTTGCGCCTCCGGTAACCATGTCGGACAAATTTCGACGGGATTGCTTGTCATGTGTTCATGTTGGTCCTGTGCGGTCTATGGAAATGGATGTGGAGTGCGGCATATTACAAATGGTAGACATTGCTCTTAAAGCCATTTCACCGGCAGTTAACGATCCAAGCACTGCGATATCTTGCATAGACCATCTCAGTTCCGTGCTGGTTCTTGCAGCCACACTCGAACCGCCTACATGCCGAGTCTATGATGAGAAAGCCGTAGTGCGGTTGATGAGACGACAGCCCACATTTCCACGCCTGCTTAACATCGCTTTCGATCAAGTAAGTCCATATGGAAAGGGCGACATGGCAGTCTCGCTCAGACTTATGAGAGCATTGCAAGATATCGCGGGAACAACCAAATACCCTCCCTATCTGAATGCAATATTGGTACAGGCGCAAAGGGTTACAAAAGCGTGTGCAGCGTGCTTTGAACCAGAAGATTGTGCAGAACTTTTCGAACGGTTCACAAAGATTGAGGCCCGAGTTCGGGAAGTTTCCTAATCTGTTTCTAAGTGCGAGCTAAACACCAGCGGTCAAATTCATGCAAAAATGTTTGACAGCCTTGAGGAAGGAACCGTTGTGAGCCTAGTGCGTAAGCATAAATTCGGTATATTAGCGCCACTTCTAGTAGTGGCAATCTTCATGTTGCCTTTTCTTACCAGCTGTGGCAACCACCGTACGGTCAGTCAAACAGGAGCAGTTGATAGTGCACTCGATCGCATTAAGCGCGATAAAGTTTTGCGAGTTGGTTATGGTGGTTTTCCTCCCTACACAATCATAGATACGAAAGAAACAGACTCCAATAAGCGCGTCAAAGGTTTTGCTGCGGATCTCGTCAATGAAATTGCCAATCGATCCGTTCCTAAATTGAAAGTGGAATGGCACATAATCAGTTGGGATACCCTTGCTACCGACATGCGCTCACAGAAATTCGATTTTATTGCAGACCCGGTCTATGTGACTGTTCCAAAGGCATTCGAATTTACCTATACCGAACCATATTCCTACTTTGGAATTGCGCTTGGTTTGGTAAGGAAGGATGATAATCGATTCCAAAAGTTTAGTGACATCGATAAAAGTGACATAACAGTTGCAACCGCTGAAGGTTGGGTATCTACTGATTACGCCAGAGATCATCTCCAAAAACCGCATTTCAAGACAATTCCCGTTGGTGGAGATTCTTTTGGACAGCTGGACGACGTTTTAATGGGAAGGGCCGATATTGCTTTGCAAGATTCGCCAAGTGTTGTGCAATATGCAAAGGCTCACCCAGATAAAGTAAAAATACTCTGGTTGCAGCACCCACCATCTGTGGTGCCGGGTGGATTTATGGTGCGGCGCGAAGATGCTGATCTAAAAGACTTTCTCGATATCTGCATGCGTTTGATGAAAGCTGATGGCACAATAGCCAAACTCGATCAGAAGTGGAAAACATATGGCTATTTTGAGAAGTCCGATCTCATTCCAGCAGCAGGACTGCAGCAATATCTAGATACTGGGAAATAGCCGGATGAACTATGATTGGGATTTCAGTGTTTTCCTAGATTATCTTCCCGCACTGGCCCGAGGCGCACTGGTTACAGTCGAGCTGTCCCTTATAAGTTCAGTTATTGGAACTTTGCTCGGTGTAGCGCTCGGAATCTTTTACCGTCTTAAGCCAATTGATCGTGTGCTTTTACCGATCAATGATATATTGCGCGCCGTGCCTCTCCTTGTCCTGATATTTTTTGTTTACTACTTTCCCTATACTGACTTGCTGGGTGTTCCTGCTCCATCAGCATTTGTTTGCGCCACCGTTGCTCTCACAATTGCACAGGCAGTTTATACGGCTGATATCGTTCGTGCAGCGGTAGATGGCGTATCACAGGGCTCAATTCTAGGGGCGCGATCGGTAGGATTGAGAGAAAACGAAATATGGCGATATATCATTTTGCCTGATATTTTTAGACAGATTGCACCAAGTCTTGTCGCTTTTTATATAGGCAACATTCGCATGTCCAGCCTTGCTTCTGTAATCGGTTGTGAGGATGTCGTATTTGTGGCGCGGACAGCCATTTCTCAACGATTCAGGTCTTTGGAGGCGTGGACGATAGTTGCTGCAGTTTACGTCATTTTGGTCTTGCCGCTCACGATTGCTGCTCGCAAATTAGAGAGTTCGGAATGGCTGAAACGACGATAACAACAGATCGATTAGATATTGATGGACTGAGCTGCGCCAACGGCCCTCTTCGTGTTTTGCACGACTTTCAGATGAAAGTAAAAATGGGAGAAACCGTGGCGATTATCGGCAAAAGCGGTTCCGGCAAGAGCAC
>CAJCIF010000397.1 GCA_903970355.1 Actinomycetota bacterium | reverse complement strand
AATACTGCCGTCTTTGGCCGTTTACCAAATTTCGGATCATCTGATGGCACTACAAAACAAGGTTGCTGAACGATTCTTCGACCAAACGCTTCCGCCTTTGCCTTAGCAATTTCGAAAATCGAGAAGTCCTTCATATAGCCCAGCTCTTTAACAAACACCCCTCGAGCCAACCGCCGAATCCGTCCCACTTTCACCAGCCTGTAAAGCGCCTGATCCACCGCCCCTCTTTTCCCAAACGCAAGACAATCTCGCGTCGTAAAAATCTTCCCGTCCCGAAGAAAAGTAACGTACCTTTTTACCATCGCCATAGCCATGTTGCCTCTCCTTTTTTGATTCTCTCCACCCATGAGATTTTTTTGGACCTAAATCTAACTACGGTTGAGATCGAAAAAAGTTCAATAGGGGGAGTTAATGTGGGAAAATTTTTTTGATTGCAATGCTGATAGTGTCAGAGTTTCAACGGTTGCTGTAAAGCAGAGTTGAAACTCTGACTGGTTTATCTTTGCTGGTTATGTAGATAATTTTTCCAGGCGGACTTTGCCGTTCATGTAAGGACGGAGGGCTTTGGGGATGGTGATGGTGCCATCGGAGTTTTGATTGTTTTCGATAATTGGGATCAATATTCTTGGTGAGGCGATGGCGGTGTTGTTGAGTGTGTAGACATACTGCTTTTTGCCAGATTGATCGCGATAGCAAATGTTAGCACGGCGCGCTTGAAAGTCGCGGAAACTTGAGCAGGAGTGAGTTTCGCCATAGGCATTACGGCTAGGCATCCAGGCTTCTACGTCGTTCTTTTTTGTTTGTCCTAAACCGAGATCGCCAGTGCAAACAGCAACAACACGATAAGGCAATTCCAGATCTTGCATTATTTGTTCGGAGTTAGCTAATAGATTGAGATGTTCTTGATCGCTTTGGGATTCATCGGCAGTGGTGAGAACAACTTGTTCAACTTTTTGAAATTGATGCACACGATATAAGCCTTTGGTGTCACGGCCGGCAGCACCGGCTTCCCGCCGGAAACAGGCTGAAATGCCGGCGTGGCGTATCGGCAAGCTTCCTTCTTCAAGAAGCGCATCAATATAGTTGGCGACGATGCTTACTTCAGAAGTACCGATAAGATAGAGCTCATCCTTTTCTAAGCTATAGGTATTTTCTTCGCCAAATGGAAAGTATCCTGTTGCGAATAAGGCTTGCTCGCGCACCATCAACGGTACAAGAGACGGAATGAAATTTTTTCGTAGAACAAAATCAAGTGCGTAACGTATGACGGCTAGTTCCAATAACGCGGCGTCTCCAAATAAAGAATAAGCACGGGAACCGGCATAACGTCTGGGGGTTTCTTGGTTTATAAGGCCATGGGAAAGAAGAAGGTCTATATGATTCTTGGGTTCGAAATCAAATTTTCTTGGCTCGCCCCAACGCAAAATTTCGACATTGTCTTCATCGCTCAATCCGTCTGGAACAGAATCGGCAATTACGTTCGGCACTTTGAGCATAAGACTGCGAAAAGATAGATCTACATCTCTAAATTCTGTTTCGAGGGCACCAACATCATTGGCTATAGCTTGCGCTTTGGTCATGAGTGCTTCGCGTTCATTCAAATCTTTAGCCATTGCAATCTCTGAAGAGAGCTGGTTACGCAAATGGCGTAAATTGCCGAGATCATTGTCGATCACGCGTTTACGAGCATCGATAGACAATAACTCTTCCAAATCAACGGCGATTTTTTTCCTGTTGATGGCACGAGCAACTTCGTCTTTGTTTTTCCTAATAAATGCAATATCGAGCATTTTGAACGAACCTCCCACAAGGGCAAACAAAAGTGACAAGCGAACCACGGGTTTGCTTGTCACTTGAAACTTTGAATCAGAACTACAAAGCTAAAGCAGCAACCCCGCCCCTTTAAAAGGCGAGGACGACGAGTTAAATTGCTCTTGCTTCAAAAACATACTGGCATCGTCCGTAAAAAACTCCGAAGCGTCAAGGGTTTGTAAAACAATATATTTCCACAGGAAGCATTTGGCTCTCCAGAATGTGGGCGCGCAAGCTTACCCCCACATTCTGGAGAGCACTAAGTTGCGGTAGACTTCTTCCCTCATTTGAAAACAACTCGGAGGAAATTGCATGCCCTCTCCTGAATGGTCGTACCACCGCAATGGGTGCAAAACCTGCGCACGCGCCCAAGAATTCATCGGTAAACATAAGGTAAAACCGGCTGCCACCGTAATCGATGCCAGGAAATCGAAAATGGGCGAAAGCGATGCCCTGAAATTAGCAGCGGAAGTCCATGAAATCTATGCTACGAAAGGCACTCGAGTTGTTCACATCGATTTAAAAAAGGAAAAACCCAGCAAAGACGAACTGATTGCTCTTCTTATTGGTCCGACTGGAAACCTGCGGGCACCTACTTTCAAAGTCGGCAAAACACTTCTTGTCGGCTTCGACGAGGAAACCTATAGCAAAGTCTTACGGTAGATTTCGAGTAAACAACTTTTGGATATTTATTTGCTAACCAACGGCTAAATTGGCCGGATATCCGGTACACTCTTGTCATCTCTTGGAATCGATCGTGTGACGGAACAAGCAGCGCAACCGCCTGAAAATCGATCATTCATACCAACACCCAGCGGCGCAAGTCTGAAACCGCATCAATTGGCGCTTGTGGGCATGATATTTGGCATTGGGGGCCTAGCCACAATCCTTTTCTTTAACGTCTTACAGGCAATCGGGTTTGCCATTGTCGTTGGGGTTCTGGCCTACAGCTACCTTTCTATTAAAAACGAACGCGAGTCAATGAGTTTTCAGCCGGGTCAACCTTTGATCGGGCAGGGTCCGCCCAATGCGATGCCAGGGTCGAACCCTGAAGCCATGGCCCAGGGGGATGGATCTATGGTCCCGGAGTTTGCCAGATCTACCAGCAATACACACGACTTCTCTCCCTTTCCACGCCCTAACCATGCGGAATTCAATGCCAAAGCCTTAGCAAAACTAGATGCAGGCGCAATTGTCAGTGCTGTTCAAGGAATGGTTGCTGGGTTTGGGACGGCTCATGGAGCGCAAACTGGAGCACCGTTACCGGCTCAGACCATGCCGACAGAAAGCACTCCCTCGCAAGCATTTCCTACAATTCCTGGTGGTATGGCACCGGGATTCCCCACACATCCTGGTGTGACGCCGGCATTCCCCGCGCATCCTGGTGTAGTTCCTTCCGGGACAGTTCCTGCATTCCCTACGGTTCCTTCCGGTGAAGCACCTTCAGTTCCTGCCGCCTATCCTGGTGCAGCAGCACCTTCAGTTCCCGTAATTACCAGCAGCGTTCAACCAGGCATGCCAGGAACGCTTCCGCCTCATGTAGTTGGCTTCACTCCGGCACATACGGTCGCCTCCTCCCAAGCAAATTTTGCTGCCGTACCGCAAATGTCGATTCCGCCAGATCAAGTAATGACAGTGCCGCCAACGCAAACTACATCCTCAAATCCTTTCATGCGGCGTTCCCACTCTTGCTGGAAATGCAAAGACCTCATGTATGTTTATTCTTGGCCCGGTCACCATATGTGGAGCACCGATAGCCCACCTCAACCAAAACCGGAATCCGTTCAGTTTCGCTTCTATCAAACGATTGGTGCTAAATTTTGGGCAAATGTTTGCCAAAAATGCGACGCGGTTCAGGGCGACCACCTTGTATTTGACGAACATTCCCCGTATAAATGGGAAAACTTTTCCTAGCCTTTTCTTAGTAGAAAAATGCTGTCTGCAAAATCTCTCCACTTCGATACAAACGATTGGTCTCAGATTGAACAGTCTGAGCACGTAATTAAGTGGTCACACGAACAAAAACTTCTCGTTGTGCAGTCGTTTCCTATGGCACCTAATATCCCGTGCTCACTCGATGATTTGCAAGGGTTGAGGGCTTTTTATAGAAACGGGATTGCCGCCGTAGGCGGCGGACTTGTACTTGTTGATGTAGACAAGGTGAAAGGACTGCCTTGTATCAAAACCATATTCAAAGTACTGAATGAAGGTGGTGGCATTCACTATATCGGCGGACTTACTTTTCCCTTCGTTGCTCACAGTTTTGTGATCAAAGTGCAGTGCGAAGATTCGGAATTAACGAGTACGCGCGATCTCACTATTTTCGAAAAGCTCTTGAATGAAGGCGTTATAGCGCTTACGGAAGACATGGTTGCACCTGGTTGGGTGCAAGATCCTTATGATGCTCAATACAAGGGTCCGTCTTTGCTCAACATGGCTGAAGCAGAAAAATATGATGAGCTGTTTCCGTACCATCCCCTCACGCAGACGCGGAAGATTTTGCGCCAGATTGAAGAATCGATTCAGTTCGATGACGAAGTTTTCAAAGAGCCGCAACTGAAAGTTTCTAACGCTCTACCATAGACATCATTTTCTCTTCGTACCGTGGACCGGATACTCGTGCATAGAGTTCATTCAGTTCGTTTATATCGTTCGGGCTCAACTTGACCTTAGCAGCACCGACGTTCTCTTCGAGATACGAAATCCGCTTGGTGCCTGGAATGGGAGCAATGTCTTCGCCTTGCGACAGGAGCCAGGCGATCGCAACTTGCGCTGGTGTTGCTTCATGCGCTTTGCCAATTGATTTTACTTTCTCAACCAGTTCGAGATTCTTTTTGAAGTTTTCTCCCTGATATCGTGGATCACGACGGCGATAGTCGTTCTCCGGAAAATCTTCAATAGTTTTGATCTCGCCTGTCAAAAAGCCACGTCCAATCGGACAAAAGGGCACAAGGCCAATTTGTAGTTCGCGCAGGGTCGGGAGAATTTTCTCCTCGAGGCCACGTTCCCAGAGCGAGTACTCCGATTGCAGAGCGGAAATTGGGCAGCATATTGAGATCTGCCGCGCTTTGACACTTTTCGAATACCCCGCGACACGCGCTGCGCATAGAACAGAGAGGCCTTAGCACATTTCTAATTAGATGCCCCGCTGATTTCCCGGCTACAGCATATGTGCTCAATACAAGACTCCAAAGAAAGATTCCATTTCGG
>CAJCIF010000396.1 GCA_903970355.1 Actinomycetota bacterium | reverse complement strand
TCGTAGAAAGAGTCTTTAACGAGGTGCCAGGCCTTGTCGTAAAGGATGGGCGGGGTCAGCTGGGCATGAGAGGTCTGAGCCAGAGCCGATGGCGAAGTATATGAATTGTCGGATAAGAGAAGCGGCTGGTTGTTGTGCTTCTCTCCGAAAATTAGCCAGCTTTGCAACCCAAAAAACAAAAGGCAAAATAGGAAAGGAATACCAATTCTGCCAACCCATTTACGTTCAAACAACGTCGCTACCTCTATCTAGATCCGGCTTATTTTATAGCCTGAGAATAATCTGCCCAGAAACTCGGGCCAACCTTCTTTTTCCTGGTAATCAAATGCTACCCGAAAAAGCCAAACTGCCCAAATCTCCCCCCTAACATCGTGTATATGCTTTTACAACAAATTACTTGAGAATATTTAATTCTACCGGCTTCGGCACATCTTCGCAGATAGATTCTTGGCGTCCGGCTGAAAATTTCAGAAGTTAATTCTTTGGGGTTTTAATCCCCACCACAGCCAATTTAACATGTCCACCATGGCGTTTGCAGTTTCGCCTTTGTTTCCGTACCCAAAAGCTCGATTATCAGTGGATTCCGTAGAAGTGACAATAACCGAACTGAATACCGAGCCGGTTTCAGAATATTCAGCCGTGTTTGCCTCAGCAAAGGTTCAGGCCGGTCATGATATAGAGACTCCGCATAAGGTTTCAATGTTCATTACTAAACTCCTCTCCCTTCCTGACTCAGTCAAACTCAAGCTGAAAATAGGCATCAGTTTGCTTTTGTTTGCCAGCCTCTTCTTGCTTGGCAAAATCGATCTCTCTAAGAGTTGGGAAGCGGCCAAATCGGCCGATCTGAAATTTTTGGCTCTGGCAGCCATCCTTTTTCTCTCAAGCGTATTTCTAAACGCTTATCGCTGGGGCATCCTTGCTGATGCAGTTGGACTGAAGCGCTCCTTAATGAGGCTTACGCAGTACTGCTTCGTGGGCATGTTTTTCAACCTTTTCCTGCCCTCAACGGTCGGTGGAGACGTGAGCCGTTGCTACTACATTTCAAAAGGAACCGGACATTATAAGGATGCTTTCTATTCCGTCCTCGCCGACCGTGCCTCTGGTATAGCCGTCCTTTTTATATTCGCCTGCGCTGGGGTCTTGTTCGGACCAGGCGGAGAAGCTTTACCTTGGCAATTGAAGTTGCCAATATTTGTCGGGGCTTTTGGTATTTTCTTTGTCTTGCCTTTCATGCCGGCGCTCACCAAGCGTTTTCTGGGTGAGAGCAATTGGATTGCCAGACAATTGAATCAATCTTCGGCCAATATTTACTGGCGTGATAAAAAGCTGATCGCGTCCGCTATTGTGCTATCCGTGGCGATTCAGATCGTCATTGTCATATGCCATATTCTGGTCGGATTCGCGCTTGGTTTATCTCAAATTCCGATCTGGTATTACTTCGTCTTCTATCCCTGTGTCGCCGTTCTTGGCTTCATTACGCCAAGCTTTAACGGAATCGGCATCCGCGAGTGGGCTTACACTTTGTTTCTCACCAGCACCGGCGTTGATAAACCAAGTGCTCTCACCTATGCCATCATCTGGCTCGGCCTCATTTCCTTGAGTTCAATAGTGGGCGGATTAGTTTACGTCGCCGGTCACTTTACAGCACCTCCTAAAGACAAAGAGTTGCGTGAGGACGACTAGGCGGATAAGAATAAGGGTATTCTTTTCCCATTTTTCCCGTCAGGATCAATCACAATCGAGATCGATTTACCGAAAGGAACGCACCCCCTTGCGCACCCAGCCAATAAGGCTGTTTTCGACTTTGCTTCGAATCGAGGCTTGAGTCTATATCTCGTTGGTGGATATCTGCGTGATCAGTTGCTGGGGCGCACAAGTACCAGCAAAGATTTCGATTATGCAGTAGCTGGGGGGTCCGCATTTCAATTTGCACAGGCTTATGCAACCGCCCATGCCAAAAGTCATTTCGTACCGCTTGATGAAGAGTTTGACACCGCTAGGGTTGTCACCGACGATGGCACCGTTTTAGATTTTGCTGGCTGCGTCGGTGGTGATATCAAACAAGATATCTTCCGGCGTGACTTCTCAATTAATGCTCTTTACTGGGATCCAAAATCACCGGACTGTCTTACGGATCTAGCTGGTGGTGTGCAAGATATCGAAAAGAAATCGATTCGTGCGTTGTCAGAAAATGTTTTGAAAGAGGATCCGCTTCGCTTGCTGAGAGCATTTCGATTTGCAGCAATGCTCAATTTCGATATCGAAGAGGCAACCACATCTTGGATCAACAAACATCACAAGCTCTTGGAAGGCGTTGCACCAGAACGAATTAATCACGAACTCTTTATTGTTTTTGCCAGCCGATCATCAGAGAAGATTATCAAGCAGCTGGCTCACACAGGGATTCTAGAGGTGATTTTCCCTGAGCTTGCAAAAACTAGAGTGGTACCAAAGAACGCTTATCATCATCTCGATTTATTCGAGCATAGTATTGAAACCGTTGTGCAGACTGAAAAAGAGCTTGTCCTTAATCCTAAATGGCTCGCGACCGATCTCAATGAAGAGATATCTTTTGGAGTGACGCGATTAGCTGCAACGAAGATGGCATCACTGTTGCATGACATCGGGAAGCCAGCAACTTGGCATGTAACTCCGGATGGAAAACATACTTTCATCGGTCACGATCGCCTCGGTGCGGATATGGTGGCAGTGCTTGCTGACCGTATGCACTGGTCTCGGCCGGTCGAGAAATTTGTCAGTAAGCTTGTAAAGTGGCATTTGCGTCCTGGTCAGTTATTTCACCAGACACCTGTGCCATCAGATAAGGCAGTGATGCGCTTTTACAGAAACGCTGGCAGCGACGTTCCAGAATTAATATTACTGGCACTGGGCGATCTTGGCGCCACGCAAGGACCTTCGATGACTGGTGGCAAAAATAATGAGCTCCGTGAAAAATTAATTGAACTTTTGAACGGCTTCAACGTATTCATTAATGAGAGTCGCCAGAGACCCAAACTGTTGAATGGTGTTGATGTGATGAATATATTGGGTATCGAAGCGGGTCCTGAAGTGGGTGAATTGCTCAACGCTGTCGAGGAAGCGCAAGAATTTAAGGAAGTGACGAACAGGGCTCAGGCAGAGCAATTGGTGCGCAAACTGTATCAAGGAAAACATTGAAATGAACACGATGCGCTTGGCAAGTAGCTTAGTGGTTTAAACGATTTTTTCCGGGCATAAGACATCTAGGCGATGGAACCTCCGCACCATAAAAGTAATCACCGTATTTGGTCCTGCTTTTAAAGTGCACAAATTCTTCCCGTTCGATCGCGTTTAATCACCAAGTCCGCTCGGACTGTGCATAATGTAATTAGGGACACACAAGGACAACCGTCATGAACACAAAGGTTGATAAGCTGCGAAATTACACGGTCATCGCTCGGCTCGATGATGCGATCCCTTTAAATACGGAAGAGTGGGTAACTGTTGAGCGCTTGCTCAATCAGGTAAGCGAATTCGTACCAATGTCGATGCTAAACAATGTGACCGAAGCAATCATTGCTTATGCAGACGATCAGGCGCGTCGCGGCTACCTCCTCGGCCAAGAGGATCTCGTGCAAGAGCTCAAGAAGAAAGCAGCACGCATAGCCTAGTTAACTGCAAGGCGCACAACAAGCGCTTTGCTATCCGCAAAATTATCGAACCCCGTTGTCCATATTGACAGCGGGGTTTTCATTTCACCAAATATGGTGACTGGCGATATATCTGGTAGCTAACTATGGCTTTCGAACAATAATTCCAAGTGATTAATTCGTGCGGTGTCAGCATTTTTGTTGAAAACCAACATCCGCCCTTCGTCCATTTTGTACATCTTCACGTGGTCCGACATTGTCCCTGAATTCGGACCATTACCAAAAACGAAAATTGTGACAAGTAAGCTTTCCTTATTCTTCTAATTTTTGTTTTTTCAAGCGGTCCGAATTTGATCCTAAGTTCGGACCGACCCAAATGCCGAAAAATGTGACAACCACGCCCTCGCCGGGCGTGCTTTTTTCATTTTTTCGCCCGGTCCGAATTTGAGCCGGAGATCGGACCAGGCGAAAAAATGAAAATTTGGAGAACAGTCGGTTTAATGTTGGCCTTTTTCTGACAGCTTTGTAGTTTTAGATCGGTTCGCCACATTTCAGTTAGCGTACTTGCCAGATCCGGCGTCGTGACATCTTGTTTTGACGGACGAGTACAAACCAGATGATTGCTAGATCGGCGAGAAATAAAGCGAGCGCTTCTGCAAACACAATTGCTTTTGCATGCAAAGAGTAATTCTTGTCGAGTCTGATCTTGTTTTCTTCTTGCGTGAGCGTGGTCAATTCTAGTTGCAGCCGATCACCGGTTACGCGTATGTCTCGGTACATGTGGCGCGCATGGTATTGGGCGACATCCGGACCACTTCCATCCATTGCTTTTTTTGAATCGGAAAGTATTTGCATCAAGCTATTAGTAAGCGTCTCAACATTTTTCAGGGACTCTTGTTGGTTTGGCTTGTTGCCAACCGATTCTTTTAGATCGGCTAACCTTTCTGGAATTTCTTCAATCAATAGGTTGTAGTGATCTATAAACACGGGACTCTGTGTCATTCCATATCCGCCCATCGCACTTCCTGCATCGGAAAGATCTTTGGACAATGCGTTCGCTTGAGAAATGATCGTTCCAGCTCGCATTGGTGCTTCCAACACGGTCGTATATTGCTGAAAAATACCAACGAAGATAGCGAGGTTAATTGCCATGATGAGCGGCAGGTACATCACGGCAGCCGGTAGTCTTTTTCTAGCCAGGGTAAATTTCGGTTTCTTGCCATCTTTTATAAGTTCGAGATCTTGTCGCATTTCCAATGCGGACTGATAGCGATAGCCCGGATCTTTAGCAAGAGCTTTAGCCAGAACACTATTGAGTGTCGCTGGAAAATGACGCCAGGGAGTGGAGATCAGGGCACGTGGTTCGGAATTGAGATGTTGAATGATCGTTTGAATAGCATTGATCTCAGCAAAAGGCACCTGACCAGTGAGCGTTTCATGCATGACACAACCAAGAGAATATATGTCTGATCGACTATCGCACTGGTACCCAAGACACTGTTCAGGACTCATGTAAGGCGGACTGCCAAAAACATCACCACTATGCGTGAGGTTGGTGGCTTCGCGCGCGCTTTCATTTATTACGCGAGCGATACCAAAATCAACAAGTTTGACAAGCATCGATCCATCGGCATTCTTTGAAATAACGACATTGCTTGGTTTGAGATCTCTGTGAACAATTCCTTTGGAGTGTGCGTGCTCAAGTGCCATCAATATTTGTATGAAGATATCGAGAGCGGTATCTACTTCAATGGCAAATTGCGCAGTTAATAGTTCGGCTAGACTTTTGCCTTCGACATACTCCATAAGGAGGTAAGGAGTGCCGTCCACGCATTCACCATGTGAATAAACGGTGGCAATATTAGGATGGTCCAAATCGCGAACTGCATCAGCTTCCTGGATAAAACGTTTTACTTTGAGATCGTCTTGAGCAACATCTTTGGCAACAACTTTTATGGCGTAAAGTTGGGTGTCTATCCTGTCTCGCACCTTATAGACGGTGCCCATCCCACCACTGCCGATCAATCCGAGATTGCTATATCGTTGTCCAAATTCCGGATCTGGGCCCTCGGCCTTTTGCTGAACGCGCAAAGCCGGCTTACCACTTTCTTCCAAATCGTCAGTGCGCGGTATGTTTATACGACACTGGCAACAATTGGTAGCGAACAACCAGCCTGTTATCGAAACACGGCTTTGTCCGGCAATCGGCTTATGACAAACGGGGCAGAGATCGCTTATCTCTACATCGTTTTCAGCTTTATTAACTGCGTCAGTCACGGCTAATCAAGGCTCATTCTATCGAGTCGGAGGACTCACCCACCAATTTACCCATTTTAGCCCTGAGCAACCGGTTCCAGCCAGGCACGCGCCGAGAAAGCGACGCAGGAATTGTCGGAGCGCTTACAAAAAGACTGCTCGAAGTATCAGCGAAGCGCAGCCATTGCAAGGAGCCGCAGTGGAGCATAGCGTGTTTACGCGCGGAGAAAGCGACGCGGAGCTACCGGAGCGCTTACAAAAACTCCGCGCCGGGGCGCTTACAAAAAATCCTTAATGCAAATAATTGAGCGGATTATTCGGGATGCCGTTGTAACGCACTTCGAAGTGCAGGTGCGGTCCGGTTGAGAATCCGGTTGTACCTTCGTAACCGACTACATCGCCTTTCGATACGTTGTCACCGGCATTAGTGGCAATTTTGCTTAAGTGAGCATAGAGCGTTGCCATTCCTTTACCGTGGCTGACGATCACGACTTTGCCATAGCCCCCGTACCAACCGGTGTAAAGAACGTTGCCACTGTCAGCAGCACGGATAGCGGAATGATTCGGTCCGGCTAAATCGACACCGGTGTGGAATCTTCGTACGCCGAAAATAGGATGCCGGCGCCAACCGAATGGAGATGTTACTTGAGCACTGATCGGATAGGCGAGATTGCCGGAGCCGACAGTCATATTTTTGGTCGAGCGGCGATGAGATGTTTCCATCTCGAGAATTTGAGTTTCTAGATGATGAGACTCTTCAGCGAGCTGTTGTTCCGCTTGTTCGAAGAAAGCTCGCTGTGTCTTCAAGCGGCTCGCGGTTTGTTCTTGTTCGAGTTTTTCTTTAGCAATCAACATCGCTTTCTTTGCAAATTCAGAAACGATGTCTCCTAATTGATTCGCTTTGGCGCCGAGACGTTCTTTATGCTCAGCCAGGACAGCCGCTTTGGCTCTCAGATCTTGCAGGAGAACTTTATCTTCCTCAGCAACGCGCTCTTGGAAATACCATTTGTCGAGGAAGGATTGAAGCGAGTCTACTTGGAACATCATTTCGATAAGACTGAGCCTTTGTCCTTCATATATTTCGCGAAGCCGATCGCCGGCATCTTGCGAAAGCGTCGAAGCGTCAGTTTGAGTCTTGGTTATGTGCTCTTTGACTTCGGTGATCTTCGTTTCGGTCTTCTTCAACTCATGCTTATGTTCGTTGAGAACGCCGGTGGTGGCATTCAATTTCGTCTCGATTTTGTTTAGACGCAAAAGAGCGGCTTTTTCTTTCATGCGAGCCTTCAGTGCCTGCTCGTGAAACTCATGGCGCTGCTGCTCGATTTGCAGAAGTCTCGTTTTGGTATCTCCACCAAACCCATTATCGAAGCTTGCTTTGGCAAAGCCCGGTGACAAAATCGCCAGTTGCGCCGCAACAGCCAGGGTAACCACCGGCAGGACACTAAGACGGATTCTCTTCGGTTGGTATGGGTGCATAAAGGTTTCTAGAATGCCGGGGGTTGCGCGTCAAAGGATTTTTGAGGGATATATTTACAACTTCAACGAGCGAGAAGTTTACCATTAGATTCGGGGCGAAACATGATTCTGAAAGGCTCTTAAAGCCCGAAGGCCTTTGTCTATATACGTTTGAGCCTGTTACGCCGTTAGTTGATATATCAGACGCCCTGCCAGCCCCGCCCGGCTTGCCGTTATAATGCTGCTCAGAGTTTTGCGTTTTTGGTGTCTTGGAGCATCAGCTTCAGACACTTTACAAAATTGGTTATCAAGAGGACGAGCAATTAGCACCATTGGAAAATTGGCTCGCACCCTAATCGTTTCCTGCCAGGCCAGTGAAGGCGAGCCCCTTTG
>CAJCIF010000395.1 GCA_903970355.1 Actinomycetota bacterium | reverse complement strand
TGGTTCTGTCAAGACAATGATCGGGCACACCAAAGCGGCGGCTGGTCTTGCTTCTCTTATCAAAGTTGCCAAAGCGCTGCATCACAAAGTGCTGCCACCGACTATGGGTGTCACGGTTCCAAACCCTAGTTGCCAATTTAGCGAAAGTCCTTTCTATATCAATAGTGAAACTCGTCCATGGTTGCTTCCTGGAAATCTGCCCGGCAGTGAGGACCTAAAAGTTCGTCGTGCCGGCGTCAGTGCCTTTGGTTTCGGCGGCACGAATTTTCACGCCGTGCTCGAAGAATACAAGCCACATGTCAATGTAGCCGAACCGGCTGCAGAAGCATTGCTCGACAACTCACAAGTATTCGTTTTCGGAGCAAGATCGAGAGCGGAACTGATTAAACAACTTGCTCACTTCGGTGAGTCAGTCAAGCGGAATTCAACTGATGTTGTCAGTCCGGATGCAGACAGATTATTCGAACTGGCTCGCGCTCATCATTTGCGTAATCTGGAATCTAGACAGGCTGTTGCAGATGCGGATTCGACTCCCAACTACAACCTCGCCGTTGTCGCTTCCTCTATAGCGGATCTGGAATCCAAACTTTCTTCTGCCAAGAGCGATCTTCTCGATGAGCAGAAAAAGCAGATCAAAGATATGCGCGGTGTCTATTACCAGGAGCGTGGCAAAGAGACAGGCAAGATTGCATTCCTTTTCCCCGGGCAAGGATCACAACAGCTCAACATGCTGAAAGACCTTACGCTTGAGTTTTCCGCTGTGAGAGATGTTCTTGAAAATGCCGATAAGACACTTTCGGAACAGTTGGATAAGAATCTTTCCGAATATATATATCCACCGCCGTCTTTCTCTCCTGAAGAAGAGAAGAAGCTCTTGGCCGCACTTACAGATACGCGCATCGCTCAACCAGCTGTCGGTGCATGTGATGTAGCTGTTCTCCAATTGTTGAAGCAATTTGGAGTTTCACCGGATATGGTGGCAGGTCATTCTTATGGTGAATATGTCGCCCTCTATGCCGCCGGCACAATCTCGTTTAACGACTTGCTTCTCATTTCCGAATTAAGAGGAAGATTGTTAGGCAAGACAGACGAACAAGAAGCAGGAACGATGGCCGCTGTGTCATGTTCACTGGAAAAACTGCAAGAGCTTCTGCCATCGCTAAAAGGCATAAGTCTGGCCAATATCAATAGTCTCAGCCAAACAGTAATTGCCGGAGACATTGCTTCAATTGAGAATGCCATTGAAACTTTGAAGTCGCAAAGCATCTCGGCTAAGCGCATAAATGTTTCTCAAGCGTTCCACTCACCGTTTGTGAAAAAGGCTGCAATCGAATTAAAGAAAGAACTGAGCAAGTTCTCTTTCAGTGCACCGTCAATTCCGGTATTCAATAATACGGATGGCAATGCTTATAACGTGAAACCGGCTGAAGTTGCTGAGAAATTGTCATTGCACACCATTTCTCCAGTCAACTTTGTTCAGATGATTCGCAATATGCACGCGCAAGGCGCGAGAACCTTTGTAGAAGTTGGTCCAGGCGGAGTCCTTTCCGGTCTGGTTGGATCAATTCTGGCGGATCAAGAATTTACTTCCATAACAGTTGATAGAGCAGGCAGAAACGGCCGCCTTGCTTTCTTGCATGTCCTGGCACAATTAGCCGGCTTGGGCGTGAATATCAATTTGAGTCCGCTATTCCGGCAACGACTATTGACCAAGGTAGATGCAGCAGGTGCACAGAAAGATGCAGCTCCGGTTCATAAAGGTCCGAAACTTAAATACCTTGTAGATAGCGTAAGCATTAAGCGCATAGACAAAATACAAACAGAAACCAAAGCAATAACTTCATCCGCAAAAACCGAATCATCCCCAACTTCCCAAACGTCTATATCTAAGAGAGTCCCTATGCCCAAGAACGGAGCCGATCACAACGGAAGCACTCAACAGACCAAGCCGCAAGTACCGAATACGGTGCCAACGCCGGTTGAACGACCTGTTTCTGCAGTAACCCCAGGAGCGCTGCCGATGCAAGCTCCAAAGGTAGCTGGTAATCTGCCGCTGCCTTATCAACAACAGCAACCTTATCAACCACAAATGATTCAGCCTGCTGCCTTAAATGGCCGCCAGGTTGAGCAAGTAATGCTTCAGTTCCAGCAAACAATGCTGCAAATGACAAACCAGTTTTTGGAAACACAACAGCGTGTCATGCTGGCTTACTTGCAAGGGCAGCAATCAAACGTCATGCCTGGCATTCCAATGCGCCAGCCGTCCCTGCCTGTTGCTCCGATGGTCCCAAGTCAGTTCGCACCGGTAAATCAGTTACCCATGCCGATATTGCCTCAAGTCGCTGCTTATCAAGGTAACGGACAAAATGGTCATGGCGAAGAGATTCATCCAGAATTGGCGCCTCAAGAAATAGAAGCGAACGGCAATGGGCATGTAAGCGTGCTCGAAGAAGAGTCGTCTGAATCTGCAAACGGATCATCTCCAAATGAATCTGTAGACGCTGAATTCCTGGTTGACTCGTTGTTGGATATTGTCAGCCAACGTACTGGTTATCCTGTCGAGATGCTGGATCCAACTCTCGATTTGGAAGCAGATCTCGGAATCGACTCAATTAAGCGAGTTGAGATTTTGAACAGCTTCCGACGCGTATTGCCTGAAGCGAAAAAGCAACAATTGGAAGCCGGCATTGAAGATCTCGCCGGCACAAAGACGCTGCAAGGCATTATCGACTGGTTGCGGACAGCGCCACCAGCCGAAGTTCCTCATGCAAACAATGGCAGTAACGGACACGGCAAAGTGGCTGCCGCTGATGTAGCAAAGCTCGTCAAAGGCGAAACACCAACAAACGGAAGCAACGGCAACGGGCACGATCACAATGGTCATGACTCGGAGAAATTAGCCGGGCTCACCGTCAATATTTCGGATGGAAACGGAGTACCAACCTACACAGGCGAAATCAAACGCGCTCTTGTAGAACTGAAAGAACTGCCTCAAGCAGTGCCAACTTTCCCTGCAAATCTAGCCGGACAAGTGGCAGTCATAACCGATGATGGTTTCGGTATCGCTCCGGTGTTGGCGAAAGAACTTTTAGCACTCGGATTGACTCCAGTTTTATTGGAGCACACTCCCGGAAACTCTGCACCAAATCCAGTGTCACCGGACAAAACCACTTACAAGGTTGATTTAACCGATTCAGCCAGTTTGGAAACAATACTCAATGGCGTGCGAAGCGTACACGGCAGCGTGCATTCTTTGTGGCATCTTAAATCTGCGGATGCAAAATCAAATAGTGTGCCATCCTTCTTCTACTTGTTGAAAAATCTCGTTGGCGACATTTCGGCTAACGGTGGCAACGGTGGAGTAACAGCTCTTACTTCAATCGGTGGCGATTTTGGCTTAACCGAACGATCGGCGCTCACCGCTGAAGAGCTTGCCAGGCAAGGTGGTGTAGCCGGTGCAATTAAGACAGCGGCTAAGGAATTGAACCCTGCTGTTTGCAAAGTCGTTGATTGCGAACCAGCCATTCTAACGGGCAAAGCAACCGCTAAGAAAGAGTTGGTGAAGAGACTTATTGCAGAGCACTTCTTTGCTGACAGTCAAACTGAAATAGCCTATTCGGGTGGCAAACGGTTTTGTCTCACTGTAAAGACAGACGAACTGGAAGAGCCGGCTCTCGCTGCATCTGATTTTCAATTAGATGAAAAGTCAGTTGTATTTGTCACGGGCGGCGCTCGCGGCATCACAGGCGAAATTGTTCTGGAACTAGCCAAGCATTACAAACCTACCTTTGTAGTGATTGGTCGTTCTGAATTGCCTTCGCCTCAAGAAGAATCATGGCTCGAAAATTTGGAAGGTGCCCGTGCACTTAAAGCTGCGATCATGGAACGCTTGAAAGCAGAAGGTTCTGCCGTAAGCATTCCGTTAGTCGAAGCTCGTTATCAGAAGATTCTCAAGGACAGAGAGATTCGCCAATACTTGCGCGATATCAAGAACGCCGGTTCTCAATACGAGTACCACAGCGTTGATGTGCGAGATCAAAAGGCATTTGGCAAAGTCATTGACGAAGCCTATAAGAA
>CAJCIF010000394.1 GCA_903970355.1 Actinomycetota bacterium | reverse complement strand
TGATGTCTGAGAAGGCTACTTCAAGATCGCGCGGTGTGACGGATTCTCTCCGGATGGTCTGGTACTTCAAGGAATCAACGTATCGGTTCCAGGGTACCGGGCAAGCACCTACATAGGAGTTATGGTCGAAGTAAGCGCGGGCTCGATCCCTTCCCTTTTCGGTTGGGGTGTATTCATAGTCGGCCAAGCCGCCTGAACTACGTACTTCAACTAGTAACTGGCGTTTCAAAATTTCCAAAATTTCTTCGACGATCTTAAAAGGCAGGCAGGTCCGGGAGGCAATTTCACGACCAAGCGCGAAGTTGACCATATAGATGTCTTTGAGGATTAGCTCTTCCAGAAAGCCCTCTTTCAGACCCGTGTCCGCAATGGAAGCTGGGTAGGGAGGAACGAACTCCTGTTGTATCTGAGTTCCTGTTTTAACCGTTTGCACCATTTCTTCTCTCCATTGCTATGCCTTAAAGGCAAATCACGCGCATAACACAACTGTATCCTGAGGGAGCCTTAAACGCCAGTCTTAACTGGCTTTTTGTTCTGATGTCAGAAGCATATGTATTCTATTCCCCATTTCTTCCAATTCTGCCCGCAATTGGGGACCTTCCTGCGGTGCAAATCTGCTTGAGCAATAAATGTCCATAAAATCTTCGAGCAAAACGGGCAATGTAGCGCGCCATTCATCATTGGCACTGTCTACCAACAGTAAATGCACCTTATTGACGATTTCAGTGGGTGTGTCTTCCGGAAGTCGCCGAAACTTAACGTGGGAAAGGTCTTCGACCACTCTCAGGAACACCTGGGTTGAAGGTCTGACTTCTTGCTCTTCAGTGATACCAAGCTTAGCCAGTCTCAGGTTTCTGATAAATATAAAGGTCGCTAAACTGGCCGCCGGAATGAGCGCTAAAGCCAAAACGAGCGCGAGCCAATTCTTTTTGAGCCATTTCACATCAATCCAGTGAATCTTTTCAGTAAGTTGAAACTCGTTAGGTGTGATCTCAGCTCCCGCCAGGCTTCTGGCTCGACCGGACACACCATTAATATTGACATTCGTTCCCTTGTTCGGGGTTTGGGTAGCGGAGGTGCCCGGACCACTGCTTTTGCCAGGAGTGCCGGATTGGCCTTCTGAACTTTGTCCACCTGCTGCACCGGTTGCAGTACCATCTTTTGGTTTTGCTGCTTCAGGGGCTGCTCCAGCTTTGGAAGCGCTTTCCATCCGGTTTTTGGCCAGATTACCTACGAAATTCGAAATTGACTGGGCGACTTCACTACGACCCAAATAGGCAAGAATGCCTTCGTCCGGTTTGGTATCAGGCATGTAGCCACCTGGAACAGGATCAAAGGGCACCCAACCATATTTCGGCAAATAGATTTCTGCCCAGGCATGTGCTTGAGCCGGCCGAACTTCAATGATGCCTGTAAGAATGTTCTTTTTGCCCGGTGCAAACCCACCCACGCAACGAGCCGGAATGCCGATCGAGCGGCACATAATTACAAATGCACTGGCAAAATGACTACAGTCGCCAGACTTAGATTTGAGTAAGAAGTAGTTGACCATGTTCTTTTGGTCTTTCGGAGGAGCTGCTTCACCAACGTTGTAGTTGAAGTTTGAACGCAAATATTTGCAGATTTTCTCAGCTCGAACAAACCAGCCTCCGCCGTCTCCAGCGATCCCACGCGCCAATAGCTGAATTTCGGGAGCGACATCTTTGGGCATCTCGAGATCGTTTGCGAGCTTCTCGCGCAGTTCCTTTTCGGCTTGGGGGTTGACTCCTTCACTGCGCAGCATTCTCAGGTCGTAGATCGGAATGTGCGATTGAACCCCGACTTTGTCACCGGCTTTGATACCATCCGGGGTTCTGATTACACCGTTTGCATCTACCGTAACTTTGTTGGCCGGAATTTGGAGATCAGTTGGCTGCCAGGCTGCCGGCACAATATGGCCGAGTGGTTCGCTTGCAAGTATCTCTTGCTTTATATCAACTCCACTAATCTTTGTTTCGTGTAATCCATAAGTTGCGCCGAGAGGGTAATAGACGTCCGGGTTCATTTCCAACTCATCAACTTTGGACGGGTTTTTGGCATGCCAGTTGATGCCGTCAAAGGAATCGAAACAGAGCCTTCTCAGATAGACTTCGCGCGGGCAAGTGACCGTGAACAAAACCTTGTCTTCGCGACCGATACCTGCTTTGCCACCACCGTACATAAGCGTCATTTCTTCTTCCGTTTTTTCATCGGCAAGATTCATGGTAGAAGGCAATGGCGATTGTTCCTGGGGAGGCGCTTGCTCCGGCGGTTTTGGCGCCGCATCTTTGGCTGGAGTGAAAGAAGCTGGTAACTTTACTTCCTGCTGATTGTTGGCATTAGGATCATCTTTTAGCTGATGTGGACCTTTAAAATCTTCACCGGGCTTGCCGCCATATGCTCCAGATCCAACTGCCGATGTACCATTGGCATCATTACGACCGCCAGTGCCAAGATAAGCCGTGGGCATAGTAAGCGTAATGTTCCCAGGGTTCATGACCGAGTAGATTGCGCCAGCAATATGATCGACTAACGATTCAATTCTCGGGATGCTCAAGAAAACAATTATGGCGAAAACCGGCAAACTGCAGACTGCAAGCACGGCGCTACCGGCGGTGCTCTTGTTGCGAATCCTACCCAGCATTTTTGGCTCGGCAAACAACTCGCGATTGGATGTAGCCTTCTTCACTCCTTCAGTGCTGTAAGACACGCATTCCAGATAGAGCAAGGACGAAGCAAGACAGATGTAGATGAGAACTCCTACTCCAAAAGCAATGTCCTTGCCGATCGCAGCTGCACAGGCAAAGACAGACAAACCGATTGCTGCCGAAATATTTATATCGCCTCGTGTCCTCAAATCAAACATGTGCAGAGCTTGAAGCCCTGTCACCGCCATGATGAAAGGCATGAGTGGGCTCAGCCTGCCTATATAAATCTGCATCAAGACTTCCTGGAGGAAGTTCCCCATCACAAGAACAGTGAGGAAAATCGTTGTCCAGGACATAAGCACGTTAGGACGAGCCCGGCAAACATAGGCAAGATAGCTGCCTACGAAAGTAACACATAAATAGAGGAGCGTAAGAAAAAGTGAGGCGTTAGCGTAATAGCAAGCCAGTGCAATGACAAGAAATGCCATGAGGGTCATGACGACTCTTATCGGAATAGAATCTTCCGCTGGGGGCGTTTTGCCTTTGGCACTTTCTCGATCGTTGATTCTGTCTATGCGGTCCAAGACAGGAGCAATGCGCTCCATCAACTTATCCAAAGTATTGGCGAATAGCTGCTTCATACCATTGTTATCTGTTCTAAGTGAGAGACCCTAGCCACTACCTTGCCTCTGAATTGCCCCTCGTTTTCATCGCCTTCGCCTTTCGGCCGGCGTGAGGAGCGGGTGCGCATAAAGCCGGCTCTTCCGGATTTATCGATTGTTGCTTCTAAAAGATTGACGACTCGAGAACTTCCACCAGGCACAATGCTAAACATGACTCCGCCCGGGTGTTTCTTGAGTATTTCGGCAAACACCGTTTCGATGCGCTGGTATGGATCGACATGCCCTTCGCTCTGCGTATCAACGAAGCCTCCTTCGCTGTGTGGTTGCACGCGCGCCAAAATTTCGCGGCTGCGTTGAATGTTGGGAGGCATGTTCCAGACATCGTTAGTTTCTTCCGATGGCGGTACGAGCAATTCGAATTTCAATAATTCCGATTCGCAGTGCATCAAGGAGTTGGCGAGGCAAACAGCCAGTTCGAATTGTTCTTCGGTGCGCCAATTAGCATAAGTATCGAAGGCAATGAAATACTTTGGTGAAGACTCAGAATCGAATTCTTTGATCACCAATTTGCCGGTACGAGCATAAGATCGCCAGGCTACCCAACGAGGGCTATCGCCGGAGCGGTAGTCACGCAGACCACGCACGGAAGCAGAGGCCTGCGAAGTTCGGTTGCGTTCGGTGAGCCGCCCGCTCAATTCTCCTGATGCTCCAAGCGTTTGCAAAAATCGCCCGCGCATAGGCATCAAAATAGGATAAACAGTCAGTTGGCCATTATCTTTGGAAAGGCTTTTCTGCAAAAGCGTAGCCGATACTTTACCTAACCACCAGGCCATCGTGAATGGAAAACACGACGCAGCTTCAAGCGAATCAAAAGTGTAGACACCGCGTTTCAAGGGCTCGCTTACCACATAAACAGATTCGGCATCACCGACGTAATCGACAGCGGCAGGATGAATCAATCCCTCGGTCACCTTGCCGGATTGGTTGGCAAGATTGATGCGCAGGCGCAACCATCGCAATGGAAAAACACGGCACCAGACTCCTTTTACAATGGCATGAGAAATCAATACTTCCAGAGCCACCTTTTCACCGGCAAATGCTTCACCAGGTACAAATACTGATGTTTTAGCATCAATAATCTGCAAAAGCGGCAGGATTACCCCTAGAGTAACTACAGCAAAAACAGAAGCCGTAAGCAGATAAATCCACTCGCTCGATGTCTCACCAGCGAAAATGTAAAAGAGCACAAATATCAATATGGCAATCACGCACTTTAGCTGCAGGTACAACGAAAGAGCGGGGAAAACGCGAATCTTCCAGCCTCCGAAAGCCCAGACATCTTGCGGCTTGGCATCGTCTTCGCGGCGTTTGATGAGCGAACGCAAACGAGCGAGAGTGAGGTCCACGACATTGGAAGAAGAGCCTTCCTGCGCGCTGCTTTTCTTTTCTTTCGGTGTCTTTTTAAACGGGGACGCGAACATTGCTCAGTAGACGCTCGATGATTTGACTGTTGGTAGTGCGGCTGTCGGATATGCTGGGTATGATGCGGTGCCCTAGCACAAAGGGGGCGAGTATCTTCACATCTTCCGGTCGAACGAACTCCCGACCTTCCACAAAAGCCGCTGCTTGAGCCGCTCTCATCAATAGTTGACTGCCCCGTGGACTTACTCCCAGTGCAATTTGGTCATGGGTGCGTGTTGAATTGACGATATCGACAATATACTGTTTGACCGATTTTTCCACAAAGATTTTTTTGACAGCCTGGCGAGCCAACATAACATCTTCAATTGTCAAAACAGGATCAACAGTAAAGGCGCCATCGAGGAGAGTCTTATCCAGTATTTCCAGCTCACCGCTAGGCTCTGGATAACCAAGCGAAAGAGACATCATGAATCGGTCTAACTGCGCTTCCGGCAGAGGAAATGTACCGTGATATTCAATTGGGTTTTCTGTAGCAATAACAAAAAACAGATCCGGCAAAACACGAGTGATACCATCTGTGGTGACCTGGTTTTCTTCCATAGCTTCCAGCAAGCTTGATTGCGTTCTGGGCGTAGCGCGGTTGATTTCATCCGCAAGCAGAATGTTAGTAAAGATTGGTCCGGGCACAAACTTGAAAGTGCTGTCGTGTTGCTGGAAGATGCTGACACCGCAGACATCAGAAGGCAATAAGTCCGGCGTGCACTGCACCCGTTTGAAGGATGCTCGTACAGATTGAGCCAGTGTTTTTGCCAAAAGGGTTTTGCCTACACCCGGCACATCTTCTACTAGAACGTGTCCGCCTGCTAGAAAGGCTGTAACAGTGAGTTTGATTGATTTTGGTTGACCGATGATAACGTGGTGGATGTTATCCAAAAGTAATTTTGTTTTGGCCTGAAGTGCCACTATATCCGGTGAATTTTTTACGGTATCTGCGTGAGTCACCCCTAATCCTCTTCCTTCGCCTTTTGCCAAGGCATTATTGGTCATTCGCCAACTTACATAGCAACGGCTATTTTATGCCCGCCCTCTACTAATCCTAGACAAATGCTTGTGACAAATTGCCTTAACAGTTCGGGCGATATCAGTCGTCAAGCACAAACGGCCTCCACTGTACACAAACCTACATTCTTGAAAACGCTGAAGTACAGGTCTTACGAGGACGGCAATCGGTAAGCAGCGGCTGATAATTCGCGCTAATCCTCACAGTCGGGCCCTAACGCCACCAATGACGCGCCCAAATACCGTAGAGGCAACCATAGTTACGATGTTAAACTGAGGGTTTTCTCCCGGTAATCAATTGGACAGTAAACATGGCACTCAACTTTCAAGAAGTTATTCAAGCGCTGCATGCTTTTTGGGATAAGCAAGGCTGCCTGATCATGCAGGCATTCGATCTCGAAAAGGGGGCTTCCACAATGAGCCCTTCCACTTTCTTGCGTGTGCTTGGCCCGGAGCCCTGGCTCATGGCTTGCGCCGATCCTTGCCGACGGCCAACGGACGGTCGGTACGGCGAAAACCCTAATCGTCTGCAACACTATTTTCAATATCAAGTCATCCTCAAACCGTCACCCGATAATGTTCAAGATATCTATCTGGAAAGTTTGAAAGTGCTGGGAGTCGATGCCAGAGAACACGACATTCGTTTTGTGGAAGACAACTGGGAATCGCCTACTCTGGGCGCTTGGGGCACAGGTTGGGAAGTCTGGTTGGACGGGCTTGAAGTCACGCAATTTACTTATTTTCAACAGGCTGGTGGCTTGGAAGTGCGTCCTGTCGCTGCCGAAATTACCTATGGTCTGGAGCGACTCTCGATGTATTTGCAAGACGTGGAGAGCGTTTACGATTTAAAATGGAACAATAGCACCACATATGGTGAACTGTACCACCGCAATGAAGTGGAACAATCTACCTACAATTTTGAAAAAAGCAACCCGGCATTTTTGCAAAATATGTATGAGAACTTTGAGTCCGAAGCTGGCAGACTCTTGAGTCTGGACCTTGTTATGCCGGCTTACGAACAGATTTTGCATTGCTCACACACTTTCAATTTACTCGATGCAAGAGGTGTGCTCGGCCGTGATGAACGGATGGCGACGATCTTGAAAATTCGCAAGCTGTCTGAACGGTTAGCCAAAGCCTATCTAGCCCAGCGTTATGAATTAGGCTTTCCCCTGCTCGCCAAAGAAAAGCAAGAAGAAGCGAAGCGACAATACGAAGCAAAATATGTCGCTAAGCCCGCTGGCAAAACAAACGACTGAGCACCACATTTAGTGCCAAATCGGACGGCCATGTTACGTTCCGTGTAGTTCAACTGTACTAGCCCGAATCACCTTCTCCATGGCGCGCTTCTGGCCGGGCCCGCTCGCCTATTTCTCCTCATTTTTGCTAATTTGCTCTAGGTCACAAAAACCTCCCCATTTACGTGGCATAGTTCAATTGAGGGAGTTCGAAAGAACCCCCTTTTACCCTTCGTACTACCAAACCGAAAATAAGTCCCCAAGAGCCCGGAGGACAAATTTCGATAATGTCAATACTGTTAATGATTTTAAGTTTTGGGTATAAAGAATCAGGATCGGAGACGATTCTCGCTCTTTGTTACTAAACTCTGAGAGGCATGAATGAGGCTGAAAGCCCCTACGCATTTACTAAGTACAGAGGCTCCGGCTAAGTACTTGTTGGCATTCTCTATATCTGTTGGCATGCTCTTAAATAGCGCAGCAGCCCAGGCCATAGGAGTTTTGGGGGCACATTCGCTGCACCTTATGCACACCCAGTCGAGACACGTTCAATCAGGCCAACCGGAGCCGAGATCAAGCCATGTCTTATCTGTAAGAAGAAGAAGGGGCTCGGCGACTCACCTGGCGAGTTCCATGAAAGAAAGACCGTTGCGCGGCCACAAGCACTCAAAAGCTCTTCATCAGAAGGTTATCGTTTACTCGCCTCAGAACTATATAGATAAACTTTCAACCGAAACAATAGCGGATGGGGTTATCTACAAGACCCTGAAAGGTCCGCTCACCATCAACCTTCTTGATATAGATTTGACCAATCCAACCGTCAAAGTGCGGCCGATTATGGCTGGTGATGCCTTCAATCAGCTCAAAGATGTAAGCGATCACGTCAAACAATCCCATGCCCTTGCTG
>CAJCIF010000393.1 GCA_903970355.1 Actinomycetota bacterium | reverse complement strand
CCCTGCCGGATTGGCTGCGGGTCACTATCGGAAATGTAGATCCTTTGCCAACAACTCTGTAGCCCGGATCTTCTTTCGAAGTTGTGAAAACCGGATAGTGGTATTTGGGAGATGTGTCAGTGAGCTGGGCCCAGAGTCCCGGTTTCACTCTCATTTTTAAGCCTACATTCACTTGAAAGACCTGTTGCTTCAGGCGCTTATCCAGTGTTTCCCACGTTTCGGCTTGCTGCTGCTTGCCCAGAACTGCAGAATTGAGAAAAAGCGGAATGCTCAATAACGCAATTGCACAAATTCGCAATTTGCAATTCAAGCGCCGCTACCTCCTCGTACAATTTCTATTTCAAAAGTTCGGTTCCAGGGAAACACATAGCTCGTTTCCCCGCCTTTTATCCCCAGGGCCGCTGTGACGCGTTCTGCATATGGTTGCATAAGAGCGGCAATCCGAGAAGGGTCTGCGTTGCCATTCAGTTGCTTCCTTACAGCAGTTTGATAAGCCCAATCATCCATCAGTCTGATAAATAATGCTTCCTTATGTGCATCCGCGAGATCATTTTTATGTTCAACGGAAGTAGCAAACCAGCGCGCTACCGCAAGAGCAAGTGCCGAACCAATAGTATTACCGGTAGTGTTCCAACCGGCATAGCCAATTACATTTCGAAAGTTCTTGCTATCCAACAAGGCATCAACTAATTGAGGATCAGAGCCATTCGCGTAGGCGACATCACAGATGACGAGCGGCTTTTCAATGCGATTACAGTAGTCTATAGCCGTCTCAACACCTTGCTTTGTTGGCACATTGCTCAAATCTTGCAACCCAGGCAATGTAATGTGATCTCCTTGCACTGTTTCGCTTGTATGAACGATCACAACAAAATCAACTTCGGCAATATCGTCGGCATTTGGTGCAACGCCAATACCGCATGCCTTCAATTGACTGGCTACGCTATCTGAAATTTTTTGACCTTCATAGCGGCTTATCTGCTCACCGCCATCCTCATTTGTATAAAGAACAGCACATTTTGGCTTGCGTTCACCATTGCGTACAGCAAAACGAATAAGAGCATATGCAAGCAACGTGCCAAGGACTTCATCAGCACCGGCATACAATGCTACTTGCTCTTGAACATTGAGCGACTGCGCCAGTTTTAACAGCCTTTCCTTCTCCAACACATTTAAACCAAAGGCACCGGAATCATCTTGGCTAAATACCAGTCTTTGAATTTTCTGGCTTGGCACATATTCGACTAGCTGTTTGTTGATAGAGAAGTTTCTTCGACGGGTTTGAAGATAGTCTGCTCGAATTTCGGCCGGCACCTTCGCCTCAAACTGTTCCAGTCTGCCGTTGCTCACTTCTCTTTCCACGGCCAATCGGTGCATGATTTCAGACCATGCAAATATTTCTCGACCATAACGTTCCCAATATTTTTTTTCTTCTGTGGCATCGTAATTATCGGATATCCGCATTATGGAAGACTGGGCAAACACATCAGCCCGTCCACGCTGTGTCATTCCTTCACCTTTGCGAATTGGTTTAGGTTTGCCAAAAACGTTATGCAAGCGCTGCTCAACTTCCTCTTGTGTTTCGGCACTGCGGCGTGACGGAATCAACCCACCGTAGAGGACACTGTCCACACACATCAAGTGTGCGTTGGTATCAGATTTCGCGAATTGTTGGGTGATCCAATCTGTCAATGTGGCTGAGTCTGCCAATCGTTCTAACGATCCGAGTATTGCCCGTGGTGGCACATCCACCTGAACGCCCGCAACCCTGGCTAACACTTGCGGCCAAAGATACGTAACTGGACGATCATCAATAGGCAGTAACGAGACTTTCATTTCAATAGCAATCTAGGGTTTACCTATATAAGGTGTGCCAGGCTTGTTGTCCTGAAGATTGATAGTCGGCTTGGTCTTTCCGAGCTGGAAAAAACCTTCATCTTTATGCTCGACATCGGCAGCAACAATTACTCCGTTATCTTCAGTGCCTGTCTTTTGGGATGGTATGCAAGATGCAATTCGCAAATCGCTGAAATCAGGTTTTGTCCAAACTGCACCTTCGAAAAACAACTGTTCACCAATGAGATCGCCTTGAATCGGAGCTTCTACAAAGAGGTTGATCAATCCGGTTTCCGGTACGACACCCACCGCCACAAGTTTACGATCCGCTCCCAGTCTCAAAGTTTTTCCACAGATAGGTTTGGCACCTTTGTCTTTATCGGCCATAGCAATCGCCACTTTGCTGCCTGGCGGTGCTTTTATCAAAAACTCAGACGTATGTCCTATGGTCATGCGATCGGGTAAAAACATTCTCGGACCACCGGTGAGCCTATCGTTAAGGCTGACCCGTGCCGGACGAGCCTCAGGTGCATTAAGTTGAATGAGACCGAGCGCATCTTCATCGCCGGATCCCTTTGCATCCGGTGCGCCGTTTGTACCAAAAGGCGTTTTCATGGTTTTAAAGAGGTTTATCGGTCCGTAAATTTCGTCTTCAGATTCCGCCGGAACAACGGCCAGCGCCGCGAACAAGCAAAAGCAGCCCGCTGCGAGAGCTCTCGAAAAGCCATGGCGATGTATATTGGGAAAATACATGATATGAGGCTGTTGAAATAACCTTCATACTATCACTCACGGACACGTGTTTAGAAGTGGATACTGCCAACAAAAGCAACAAAGATTTATTGGCTAAGCTGAGCGCAAAACGCCCGGAATGGAACCACAGCTTCTGGCAATGGTTCGCTTCCCAAACATTGCTCTTGGAGGCACTGCTCGTCGCTATGTGCCTGCATGTTTTGCTTCTGCCAATGATGTGGGTGGCCGGCTGGGCCTTGCCCTGGCCAAAACCGCCGGTGATTACCACGATTGTTGAGTGGGATCTGACCAACTGGCCGAGAGTAACTAAGCCAAAAAGCATCTACGAAGTTCGCGATCCGAAAAAGAACAAACCTGATTGAACTAATGGGAGCCCTTTTCCGTATTGATCTTGTACCGGATACGGAATTAATTCCCAATTGCTGATGGCTTGAAGTATTCTAGCGATATGCCTGAAGGTGGCGCATCGCATGCGGTGCCTTTTGTATATTCAACTTTCACCAAAGTGTATGCACTTTGCACATCTTTCACTAAATATCTATTAAATGACCACATCCCTACAACGAGAAATATCTCCCAAAGGACTCTCCGCTAGAGGCAAAATTTGGCGAGTTAAATCGAAAGAAGAACTAAACACAGAGATATTATCAGCAGCGCTTGGCGAAGAGCTCGTTGCGCATCTTTTGCAAAGCCGCAGTATTTCCTCCGGCGAATCTGCCAAAGCGTTTCTCGATCCGGATCACTATACGGCGACAAGCCCTATGGAATTGCCGGATGTTGATAAAGCGATTGCGCGGATCAAACAAGCTATTTCCAACCAGGAACATATAACCGTATTTGGTGATTATGATGTGGATGGCATTACCGGCACATCAGTTTTGCTTACTGTACTTCGTCATCTTGGCGCAGCGGTCGATTTTTATATTCCGAACCGAGCGGAAGAAGGTTATGGCCTCAATTTAAAAGCGCTCAGCATTTTGGCCAGCCGGCAACGCACCAAGCTGATAATTACTTGTGATTGTGGTGTATCAAATTTTGCAGAAGTAAATTTCGGCAAATCCCTGGGCGTAGATACGCTTATTTTGGATCACCACTCCATGCCGGAACTGCTACCACCAGCGGTGGGCATTGTTCACCCCAAACTGCTGCCCGAAGATCATCCACTCTTTCATCTGCCCGGTGTGGGAGTGGCTTATAAAGTGTGCGAAGCGTTACTCATTGATATGGGCTCTCCGGAAAGAGTGCCGGCGCTATTGGACTACGTAACGTTGGGGATGATTGCAGATCTCGTTCCTCTCATCCGTGAAAATCGTTATCTCGTTCAAATCGGATTACCGAGGCTTCTCAATTCGGAGAAACCAGGCATACAAGCTCTCCTCTCGCAAGTGCGCAAGTCTGATGGCAGTACTGACGTTGTTGGCTTTGGTCTTGCACCGCGAATCAATGCCGTTGGCCGCCTTGCCGATGCAAAAGTTGCCGTTGAACTGCTCACCACTGAAGATGCATCAGTAGCTGAACAATTGGCTCACCAACTGCAATTAGAAAACACCAAGCGCCAGGAAATATGCGAACAAATTTTTCTGGAAGCAGATCAAATGATTGCAAGCAGAATAGATCTCGAAAAAGACAAAGGGATCGTTATTTACAAAAGCAACTGGCACCACGGTGTGGTTGGAATTGTTGCATCGCGCTTAGTTGAAAAATACAACCGTCCCGTTTTTATCGGAGAAGAAAATCACGGTGATGGTCTTGTAAGAGGCTCGGCACGCAGCGTTGATGCCATCGATCTCTATGCCGTGCTCAAGGCAAACGAACAGCTATTGCATAAATGGGGCGGTCATAAAATGGCGGCCGGATTTTCTGTAGCAATCGATAAAGCCAAGGTTCTTGCCAGAGCCATTGTTGACACCTGCAACAAAATGCAGCCCGATGCTCTTTCGGCGCCTGTTCTAGATATCGATCTGCCTGTGTCGGCCAATGAAGTCGATCTGAAAATGGTTACCTCTTTTGCAAAGTTGGCCCCATTTGGAATGGCTAATAAAAAACCGGTGTTCCTTCTCAAACAAGTGCGCTCTCTCAGCGAGAGATTGCTCGGCAAAGAAGGGAAGCATGTTCGACTAAACCTTTTGCATGACGAAACAGGCATCAATTTCGAAGCCGTCATCTGGAATTATCAAAACAAAGCACCGTCACCCGATTCCATAATTGATATTGCCTTCGTACCGGAATGTAATAGCTATAACGGCCGAGACCGACTGCAACTGATTGTTCTCGATTGGCGTTACACCCAGGAACCAGACAGTACGGTGCTCTCAGATACTTTTCGGTCTAAGGCTGTTGCCGCAGCAACCAGTGTAATTGAAGAATTGAAAGCTGTTGTTTCCGATAACGAACCAGATTCTGTATTGGAATCGGCACAGCAAATTAGTGCTGTTGTTCGCCCCGCCGAAAAAATTGCAGCACGGCCATGCACCTGGAGAGATCTGCGCGATCACCGCGGATCAACTTCTGTATTGAGTAAGGCGCTTGAGAAATTTGGAAAAGACCTTGGCATATTTGCTGAGTCATTCGGCAAACCCAATGACTTTGAAGTCCTGGACAGAAGCTCACTTAATGAGAAATCGCACCTTCTCCTCTGGCAATATCCACCTTCGCTCAAGGTTTTCCAAGAGCTCGTTCAGCGTCTTGACGTAGGTTGCGTGGTGTTTGTCGTGGTGGAAATGCATGGTCCGGTCGGAGATGACCGGCTGCA
>CAJCIF010000392.1 GCA_903970355.1 Actinomycetota bacterium | reverse complement strand
AGTGGTGGCAGACAAACAATATCCACGAACATTTCTCTTCCCGATCAGCTAGCGATCATCATAAACAAATATGGCCGGATGCCTGAAGAAAAGGGCATTCCTCTATCATTCACGTGGTTCGGCCGAACCGGCAAAGGGCACGATTACCTAAGAACGATAAGCTGGACAAAGTGCATCTGCGATTCGCAATCATTCGCTGCTCCCTCCGGCGCAAAACGCGTAAACAAACCATCCGATGTAGTCGTAACCAAAGACGAACAAGGCATGATCGAAGACTTCTTCGACGCCACCCCCAAGCCAAAAAAATAGTCAGAAATCCCACTAACTTTTGTCAGAAATCGGCTTATTGCTCGTCAGAATTCGGCTTATTGCTCGTCAGAAATCGGCGTGCTTCTCGTCAGAATTCGGCCTTTTCTCTTTCAGAGTCCGGCTTGTTACCCTGTCAGAAATTGGTCAATACGAGTCCGAACCCTTCTCCTTACTGCATTTCAACTAGGTGTCCGAATTGACGCTTCAATTCAGACCGGAAGGGAAATTGAAAATTTGAGCGCCGCTCGAGTTAATATTTATACGATACTTTATCGTAAGTTTGTTAGAAAAAATACTGGCTGGGGAGGGGGTTGAGCCGCCCAGCCAGTAATTTTCCGAATTTTACAGTTTGGTTTACTCGGCCTTTTGTTCATGCCCGTGCTGCCTCCAACACAGGCTCTAAAACACGTCCTCCCTTCCGGACATCGTACGCGTGGGCGAGTTGTTCGGCGGTGATGGTGCGGGTTAGCTGCGCCACATAACCGTCATCGTCCCAGTACGTAAGCGAGATATCCCCGTTGTAGTGACCGACAATTGCCGTGCACGGATATCCAGCAAACGTGCCGGTATTGCCGTAGAGCATGAAGTCGTCGTCCACGATGGCAAGTTCACCATGGTGTTTGTGTCCGCAGAAGATACCATCGAACCCCCGTACCCGAGCGTATTCGATACCATTCTCACGGAAATTACCAAGGTGCGAGGAAGCCCAGTGCACCTTCCGTTTCACCAGATCGGAAACCGAAAGCCTGGTACGGCGGCCAAGAAATCTAGCCCCGGAATTGAGGACATAGTCAAGTCCAAGGCCAAGTTCATAGAAAGCATTTCCGATTGGCTCCAGAGGCATGGAACGATCGAACTGCTGTCCATGGATGACGAGAATCTTCTGTCCAGTGACAAGGATGATCACTGCTTGCCGCTCGATACGCATGCCGAAGAGCTTGCTGCCGACCGGCTGTGGAAGTGGGTCATGATTGCCCGTGATCCAGATATCCTCGACACCCTCTTCTTGCTGTTGTTCTATCTCGAGGAAATATTCAAGGTGCCCCATCTTGGCAAGGCGTTGTTGATTTTCCAACCTCTTCAAGCTGTGCGCAATGTCGCCATTTTGATAACGCCTGTTGCAGCGAATCATCCTGACACAGTTGAGCAAGGCCTGAATACTGCAATTTCCGGATCCGAGATGAAGGTCGGATAGAATCATCCAATCCACCTCGAGTACGGGCTCGATGAAGCGTCTTGCACGAATTAACATAGGTCCTCCTGTTCGGAATAACGTTGAATCGAGACCAACACCGGTAGGATGTTGACCATTTTCGCTTGAGATAAGCCGGAACTGGGAAAAGCTTGCAACTGACTCTCGCTAAAAATGAACTTTCGATTACGAACATCCTTTCGATGCGAGTTTACTTGCTTTTAGAGAACGAGGTTTGCCTGAAAGGGGTTTTTGCTTATGTTTGTGAGAAACGGTAATGGTTCAAAACTATGTTAGTTAGGGTAATTTCACAACAAAGGAGTGGTTAAGAACCAATCTTCCATTGTTCGCACCGCTCCGTGGTATCAAGTGCGCACCACTGACTTTCGGCTCAACAAGCGCCTCTCCACTCGACATGACTTTGCGAATATGGAAATGTGATGGCGAAACTTTACATTCTTCGAGCTTAGTACCGCTCTGCAAGCGCGTTTCGAGCGTTTTCTCCGAAAGTATATTCGGTAAAGACAGGGTTAAGATGGCAGTAAAAATTAGCGGATTTTGCAGCCGTGATAGTAATAATCGATGATCTCCGGATATTTCTTTCCAGCGCGAGCTAAGCCAATTGCGCCCCATTGGCAAAGCCCAACACCATGTCCAGCACCGTTGCTTTTCAATTCCACCTCGTCCCCTGACTGTTTAAAACTGAAGCGAGAACCTGGCATTTTGTCCCAGCCGAATCTTTTCCCTACGTTCAACCAGAATGCATATCCTGTTTCCCTTAGTGTTTCCCCTACAACAACCGTAACCGGGCGATCGGCGACATCGCGATCTGCCACCACAGGCAATGGCTCCCCAAAAACTTTCTTCCAATCTTTGAGCGATACGGTTCGAATAGTTTCCTTCCAAAACGGTGAGTCCTTGCAATATTTGCAAGGTACAGATTTTAGATACGGCAAACTGCCATTCTTCATGGCAAAGTAATCTTTTGCCGCACTTGTCCTTCCGCCACACGTTGAATGAAAATAGATAGTGGCCGGTCGACCATCATAAGTGAGTATCTTTCCGGCTACTGCTGCAGCAGCAGCACGAATTTCAGGACGCTCGGAGTTAAAACCTCCGTAGCCTTGTGTTTGGGTCGAGTCATCAAGAATCGCATTATCTGTCAATCTACTCAATATAGTTTGAGAGAGGATAGCTTGCGCTTTGAGCATCTCAAGCGGCGCACCAGGCGGTGCTTCACTTCCAACCACCGAAGTGATGTAGTCTGTATCCTGCACATCGTTTAGCACGCGCAGTGTACCTGCATTTGCAGCCGCAATGCGAATTGTGCCGCGATAAGAACGATCGACTGAATCGTCAACACGCAGCTCCGTCCGCGCGCCATTGACGCCGTGCAGAATCAATATCGCTCCTTCCGCAATCTCTCTTTTCTTGCGAAACACAGCTACGCGCGACCGCGACGCACGTATTTCGGAACCGCGTTCAAAAACTATTTCTGTTCCACCAATTCGTGCTTGCGCGGGGGACAAAAGTTCAATCTTGCCAGGTGCCGATCTTGAACTAAATAGATGAACGCAAACCTCGTGCTTCGAAGACCATGCCGGTTGAACCATCGCCAACATGACAACCAATAAGATTCCTGGCGTTCGCGGCATTCCGCCATCCTTCCGCCTGATCATCGACCACTTAATTTTGAAAAATACCAACCAGCGCCGCCTGATAGAACCATCACACATATTAAAGCGCATCAATAATAGGCTAATTTCGCGAGCAATTCGGCATTGTGAGATCGAATCAACTGCAGAGCTTCTTGTGAGCGCAGGTTGCTGAGAACTAAAGTGCGATCATCATCAACTTTTAAATGAACTTGGGGGTCACGGAAACATAGGTTAATACGAGACTCTCGCAAGCTCAGAGTTGATTGATATCCGAATCATGGCGGAAGGAGGTTCCATGTGGAAACGCAATGCCAGATTAAGTCCAGAAGAAGCACAGAAGTTGAACGAGCTTGTCACCTCCTTAGTCGATTCACTGAGCATCAGCTATCTGGAGAATGAAGCCCGCTTATTAACGCTAAAGTTACTCGCCCAACCAGAACTAATCGAGAAAGCAATTAAGCGTCTCGAAGCAGCATGCCTAAAGGAATCCAATTTGGTCGATCTTTTGACTGAATTGGTTGAACAGTGCGATCGTCCCGTCTTGAGGCTCGTACTTGAGAGTACACATAACTTGCCCGACAACCGCTTGGTGCGGGAGCTCGCCAGAAGTACTCTTTGTAACGATCGAAGAATAGACGAGGCTACCCTCTGCGCCGCCGATGTTTTGCGACGAGATGAAGATTGCCTGACGATCGTATCCAACGTGTTCACAATCGCAACCAGCTGTGGAGGCCCTCTAAGCTCTTATGCACAAACTCTCTGGGAGGAGGGGTTATGCAAAAGGGCCTGATCGTTAGCCATTGCTCTTAATGACCCAACTCGATGGTTGGGTCGAACTTTTTTTCGCAAAAAACAGAAAAGAGAATAGCCATGTTATTACGAATAAAGACATTTCAAGTTACCCCCGAACTCCTCTTTTACGTTGTTCGCAATGACCCCGTTGAACTGCATCGCGCTTCTGCCATTTCGGCGCTCACAGAATGGGGTTACGCAAACCGTCCACTCCTCTGGACCTTAATACAGGGCGAACCGAGCGCCTACGTGCGCCTCACGATCGCTAATTTACTCGCAGCGCAGGGAGAACATCCTCGCTATTTTGTCGAGCCGCTTCTAACGATCCTGCGCTCAGCATCACCGCCTACAAATGAAGCTATCGCAAGTTTCCTCTCGCGGCAACGCAACACTGAGGAACTCGCTAATACGCTAGGTAAGCCGGAGTTGAGCCTTGAAGATCGTCTCAAGGCGGGCGAAATTCTGCTCGCTTCCAAGTCGGTTGAATCCGTACCGTGTTTAATCGAAAGGTCCTGGCAGGAAAATGCTGCCATTCTTCCAACCCTTATCGACCTGGCAACGCACGGTTCAATCGCATTGAGGGTGCTCATACTGAAAGGCATCCATCGCGCTCGCCACGAGAGTCATGCTCTGGAGTTTGCGATGCATCTAATCAATCACAAGGGCCCCGTTAGTGCGGAAAAGATTCTTGCTGCCGATCTTCTTCGCTACGAGCCCGATTTCGATCAGCTTGTCACCAATACTTTCCTGCAGGCTCAAGAACATTCAGAACTACGGGGCTGGGCCGCAGAATTATGGGATCAGGGAGTGTTCGCTGATTTCGCTTAAAAAACAGGGACGAGCGCCTCGCCATCGCAAGTAATGGCAAGCGCTTGCCCCTTGTTTTTCCAGAATTTTACTGCATTGTATAGTATTTAATTCTAGCGGGTAGCTTCCAAAATGGCGATCCGACCTTGCCCGAAATTTGATCAAATTTCGGGCAATCGCAAAATCGACGTAATAGGGGCACCTTGATCAAATGAAAATCTGACAGGCAGAAATTCGCTGGAAAGTAACATTTCATTCAATCAATTCCAATTTCGGCTGGCAAGAAATTGTCGTGCCAACGGCACTGCTGCATCCCAACTTGTCCCGAAAGGCGCCCTTATGCAAAAAACATAGCGTGGTTTTTCGTAGGGAAAAAATCCTGCTATCCATGACTGGAAATTTTCGCCTTGCGTTGAAGTGCCAGTCTTTGCTGCAATGTGCAATTTGTCTTCCGGATCGAGATTGCGCGCTGAACCCTTCCTTACCGCCAATCTCATTCCTCCTTGCAGAATTTCCCAAGTTCTTTCTGAAAAAGAAATTTCTGGCGAACCGTTTGGAAGTTTTCCTTTCAGAGCAATCAAACTAATCGCTTTCACAATTTGCACGCCATCTACCTGTATGGCATCACTCAACCCGAGAGCGAAATTTACGAAATTCCGCGTGGAGAGCGAATTTCGATGCAACAATTTGCCACTAACTTTCAATCCGAATCGTTCCATATATAAGGATAAATTTTGGACGTTTAGTTGCCGTACGGTGCTGGCAAAAAAAACGTTGCAGGAGTAACCGAGTGCCAAAGACAAATCTACTTTTCCATGCGCAGCACGACAACTGAATCGTTCTCCATCGACAACGGTTGTTCCGTTGCAAATGATCGATTGATGGGCGGCAGGCAACTTGCATTCGCTAAATGCCGATGCAATCACGAGCTTCATCAAAGAACCCGGTTTTCCTGAGACTAGATCAGCATCCGAACGTTCGACTAATCCTGTTTTTAGATCGCAGAAATAGTAATGCCCTTGAAATTTCCCATTAGCCAAACTCGATTTAACGCGCATTGAACAAAACAGCGCGAGTAATAACGAAAGAAATTCGCGTCTGCAAGTAGAATAATATTGGTCTTCAAATACGAATTCCGGCATCACCCTATAAGCGGTGGCACAAGTTGTAGTGCCCCGTTCTCCTTGAGCTGTTCCCCGCTTTTGAAACGCAGGGGACCGCGCAGCGCGTCTAAAATAATAAGCCAAATGAAAACGCTCTTTTCCCATACGCGCATTGTACTCATGTCCCTGGCAGTTTTGACATCAAATCAAATTGCTTGTGCCTCGCCTTTGCCGGAGATAGTACGCGAAACGATGAAAGCTTATTTTGAACCTGATGGTAAGAGCGACGCACGATTGGCTGCAATTGCATCAGCCAACAAAAATGACAAGCTCCTTTCCGAGCGCGCCGGTGTTTTTGTTACCCTGAGCAAAAATGGAAAAACACGCGCCTGTTGGGGTTCAGTCAATCCAGAAGCACCGAATGTTTCTGCTGCTACTGCAAATGCAACAATTGCCGCACTAACAAAAGATTACCGCTACAAACCAGTCAGAGCATCTGAATGGGCGCATTTAAAAGCGCAAGTAACGGTAATCAAGTCGGTCGATCCTATTTCCAATATTCGACAGTTCAATCCTTTGCAAGATGGTCTGATGGTACGTTCGGGAGGGAAAAGTGGCGTACTCTTACCACGAGAAGCAATCGATGCAACCTATGCGCTCGTCCAGTGCAAGCTCAAAGCTGGAATCAAAGTCGGTGAACCATTCCAAATGTACAGATTGAAGGCTCAAATCTATGAATAAGAATCCATTTCTTTCTTGGCAATTCATGCTTCTCAAGGTGATCGCATTAGCTCTCGTGGCGCTCTTTCTAGAGAAACCAGTAGGCTCAATTTCAGGTCGCGTGTCATTAGAAGAATCTGGTTTTCACTTATCAACCTTTGACATCAAAAACAATCATGTATACGTAGTCGCTTACGGCACCGGGAAACAATCCGATGTGGAACTGGGCACCTGGGTGAATCCGGATGGAACATTCAAAATCAATCAACTGCCGGTAGGCGAATACTCAGTCAAAATTCGAGCCACTGGTTTCGAAACTGAATATAAATACGGCGCCTTTGTCTATGACGGCAAGATCACTGATGTTGGCGATGCGATTCAACTATCTGTCCTTACGCCGTCAGTAACGATTGCTTCGAACACGCGTGTCTATACCTCTAAGGAACACCCATATTTTTGGATCAGCGCTACCGGCGCAACTGATGCCACCGTCAAACTATATAAGGTGAACGTATTGAAATACGTTGGCGAAAATCCCGATCAACCGGAGCCGGATGACACCACTGCCGATCAAAACAATCCGGAGGAAGACAATCACACTGGCGAGAAAACTGTCCCAGATAAAGGTAAACCTCACTTCGGAACAAACATGGAGCTGTACAAGCCTTACGACACTGCTGAAAAGTCGGTTCTGGACATCAAAGAAAAGCCGTACAAAACTCTCACCCGACATCTGGAAAGTGGCTCAGATGACTGGGCTCGTCAAGATTTCAAACTGGATCCATTGCCACGTGGAGACTACTTTGCCGTCGCCGAAGTCAAAAACGCCAAAGGGCAGTCTGACTGGAATATGGTTTGGTTCAACGTTTCAGATATCGGCTTGATCATGAAAACGGATCACTATCGAGCCGTTGTGCAGGCCGTCGATCTAAACGATCTGCACCCCGTCAAAGACGTCAGTGTGGATCTCTACGACCGCAAAGCTGATTCTTTGAAGAAATTGAGCAAGACCGTCAAGACCAATGACAGTGGATTTGCAGAACTGCCAATCTCCAGCCTACCGATCGGCACTATTCTAGCTGTTGGAACGGCGGGTGCAGATCGCGCCTATAGCGGCATCTACAGCTCTGGTGGCGTAAAAGATTCAGAGCGCTATCAAGCCTACTTTTATACGGATCGGCCTGTGTACCGGCTTGGTCAAACAGTTTATTTCAAGACGATCTGCCGAGAAAACTATGCCAAAGGTCTGCGCACACCGGCAACGAATTTGCCCATTAACGTATCGGTCCAAGATCCTGATAACAACAGTATTTGGGAAGGCGACTTTCACACCAACGATCACGGTTGCATCGCCGGAAGCGTCAAGATACCTGATGAATCAAAGACAGGTGGATACAGCGTCATTCTGAAGTATGCCGACGGCACTCAGGAGAATGAGTCCTTCGAAGTAGCTGAATACAGAAAACCGGAATACGAGGTGACGGTCAAACCTATCACACCGCATGTAGTGGCAGGCGAAAAGGCTAAGTTAGACCTCAAAGCATCCTATTATTTCGGAGCACCGGTTGCCAACGCAAAAATCTCCTATTCAATCTACTCGTCTTCAGACTGGGGATTGCGCTGGCGCCTTATGCCACGCCCGGCTTACATGAGTTACTTTGATGATTGGGATAGCGACGATGATTCTTCCGGAGACGGCAGCGACTACGCAAGCAACTATTCCTACGGCGGAGACTTCCTCGTGCAAGGCAACGCCAATACGGATGCAAACGGCGAAGCCATTATTGAATTCGCTACGACCAGACTACCCTATGATGCAACCTCGCGTAGCAACTACGACTATGCAGACAAGCGTTACCGGGTTGAATGTGAGGTTACGGATCTCAGTCGTATGTCTGTCACAAGCAGCGCTTCTCTCTCTGTGACGATGGCCGATTTCGCGCTCTTCTCCGAAACCGATTCTTATGTATACAAGGCAGGCGATCCCGTGCGCGCCAACATAACCGCCACCGACTATACGGCTAAACCAGTGGCCAATCAGACTGTGACAGCAAGCCTTGTTCGTTGGGCCTATGACCTATCCACCCACGACTACAAAGATCGTGAAATCGTAAAGACTACCGAGGTGGTCACCGATAGTGCCGGAAAAGCGACCGTTGCTTTCCCTACATCGGCAGATTTTGCAACGGATACATACAGAATTGTGGTAACCGCAAACGACAAATTCGGCCGCACAGTGACAGATCAAAATTCTGTTTGGATAGCAAGCAGCAACCAGCCATTCTTCAGCTTCGGAGAACAAGCGCAAAAAGAGCCACTCACGATCAGGCTGGACAAGAAAGCATACAAAATTGGTGATGTTGCAAAAGTGATGATTTCAGGCCCCGTTACAGGCAAGGAAGGCATACAAGCATTCGTTTCTCTGGAAAGCGATTCTCTGCTTAAGTACTGGACTCTACCGATGGATGCCAGTGCCAAGATGATCGAAATTCCCATTGAAGGAACCTTTGAACCAAACATCTATATAAGTGTCGCTTTTGCCACGAAAGATCACCAGTTTTATCACGAATCAAAATCTATTCGTGTCTCGCCGGCAGAACACTTCCTCAACCTCCAAATTGCTACCGACAAACCCAAGTACTCGCCTGGCGAGACGGTACACTACACAGTCAAAGCAACGCTTCCCGATGGTAAGCCCTCGCCAAACACCGAGCTGTCGCTTGGTCTGGTTGATGAAAGCATCTACGCTATTCGAGCTGAAAATGCACCGGATATAGTGAAGTTCTTCTTCAAGAAACGATCGAATGGCGTGAATACGATTTGTTCATTCCCCGAGCAGTATTCAGGCGGTCCGGACAAGATCGAGCCGCGCGTCCGCAAAGACTTTAAAGACACTGCTGTCTGGATACCTTCTTTGAAAACAAACGCCGACGGTATTGCTATAGCCAACGTCAAGCTTCCGGACAACCTCACTACCTGGAGAGCCACCGTTCGTGCAGCTTCAATTGGCAATGAATTCGGCAGTGCCGTCAACAAAATAATTTCATCGCAAGACTTCATCGTACGGCTTGCCCTGCCTCG
>CAJCIF010000391.1 GCA_903970355.1 Actinomycetota bacterium | reverse complement strand
AGTAGGTAAGAAGACCAGATACTGCAGGCTGTTAAATAACAATGGTTTTTACTCCCTAACAAACTTACCAGCCAAGCTTTTGGCGAGCGGCTTTGTCCGCTTTCCTATTCAAGGTTTTACAGCGCGCCTGACATCATAAATGCTAGATTTCAAGAATGTCTAGCGCAAGAGAACTTCATTAACCTAAATTGTCTCTATGAAGCGCCTTCATCGGCATGTTTGGAGAAGCCCTCAGCTATGAGCTGATAGCCGCCGCCATACACAGTTTTGATATATTTTCGTTCAGGTGTTTCCAGGCGGGTGCGCAGGTGGCGGATGTGGACGCGAATTGTATCGACATCATCATCTGGAGAATATCCCCAAACTTTTTCTAGAAGTTTGCCCGTGGAAACCGTCTGGCCGTGGTGTTGCATCAGACAGTGCAAAATCTCGAATTCGGTTGGCGTCAGCTTGACAACGCGCTCTTGCACTTTCGCTTGCAAATTTTCCGGGATGAGAGTTATTTCTCCCGCCGTCAAAATTTCGGGCAGGCTGGCTGAGTGAGGGACCGTTCCGGATCTTCTTAAGAGAGCGCGGATACGAACTTGCAATTCCGGAATTTCAAATGGCTTTACAAGATAATCATCTGCGCCGGCATCAAAGCCCGTCACTTTGTCTTTCGTCATGCCCAGTGCTGTCAGCATAAGAACAGGAATTGGATGTGTTTGCGGGTTCTGTCGCAAACGTTGGCAGACAGTAAATCCATCCAGATCCGGCATCATCACATCCAGAACTATCAAATCTGGCTTGTTCTGTTGCGCTAATGCCAATCCCTTAATGCCATCATGTGCGGTGGTCACTTGATGGCCAAGCAATTCCAAATTTACTTTTACGAGTTCGGCAATTGCCTGGTCGTCATCTATTACCAGTATCCTTGACACAAATTTCTCCGCCTAGCGACTCAAACCGAGTTACTGCTGGCTAATTTTACGGCGATTTTCATCTCTCGCCCGCCCCGCAGAACCGTTAGTGTAACTACTTGGCCAGGCTTTTTCTGCTCAACGTAAGTCAAAAGGTCATCAGCGGAGCGGACCTGGGTGTTGTCAATCGACGTGATTACGTCAGCAAGAGTTGTATCGATGTTTTCAAATGTGAAGGGACCATCACGATAGATTACTAATTTCGGTCCGCTCAAACCCGCCTTTGCGGCCGGACCATCTGGATCTAGCTTGACAACGCGCAGTCCTACATCGGTCGGCTGCACAACTTGAATGCCGAGATCGGGGCGAATGATGACGTGATTAGCAATCAATTGCGGCACGATATTTTTTGCAATATTGATTGGAATGGCTAATCCGATTCCGGAAGATAAACCGTTGTTGTTGCTGGCAATTGCGGTATTGATACCAACTAATCGACCGCTCGTGTCTAATAGCGGCCCACCTGAATTGCCTGGATTAATCGCTGCATCTATTTGAATGATGCCCTTAATCAAACGTCCGTGCGGTGTGCGCAAAGTTCTTCCCAGGCTGGCAACAATGCCTTGCGAAAGAGTTCGATCCAGTCCAAAAGGATTACCGATGGCAAGCACCCGTCTGCCCACTTCCAGTTTGGAAGAGTCGCCATAGGGAATGGTGCACAACTTAGTATTGGCTGGTGGATTGATTTTCAAAACCGCAAGGTCATTGGCCGGATCTACTCCGAGCACCTTCGCTTGCTGCACCTGCCCATCGTAAAGAGTGACTCTTAGTGTTTCTGCGCCTTCCACGACATGCAGATTGGTAAGAATGTAGCCGTCCGTACTGATGATGACACCAGAACCACAGCCTTCTTGCGGCAGTACGTTGTCAAATGAATCTATGGAAACGTGGAAGTTGGCAATGTTCACAACCGCTCTGTTGCAGGCTTTATAAACCTTGATGTTCACAGCTTCTTCAGGACTAATCGGAGTTTCCGGTATGCTTGTCTTCGTTACCGTTTTGACCTGTGTCTGCTTCACGGTGGTGTGGGTAGTGGTACCAGTACTGGTGGCAGGAGACGGCGTTGCGGCATTGGTTGCTATGGAAGCATTGACGCTGATAATTGCCATTAAAATGGCAGCGAGAATAGATTCATTCTTCATACTATTCCTCATCATTATCCCCTGGTAATTTTGCCTTTTCGCCAATCTTTGGTTCTGTGCCGTTCATCAATCGCTGAATATTTGCTTTGTGGCGGTAGCCTATATATGCAAGCCCAATCATGCAATAAACCACATACGATATTGGGGCTTTCAAGAGTGCCATAAACAGAATGCTGGCAGCGACAGCCGAAAGCGAACCTAACGATACGATTCTGCCGATGGCAACAATTGAAACAAAGGTAATGAGTGTCAATAACCCTACTCGCCAATCAAGAGCGAAGAGAGTGCCAAGCCCCGTGGCTGCGCTCTTGCCACCTTGAAAATTGAGAAAGATAGAACGACTATGGCCCACTAGTGCGGCTACCGCCATTACAACTGGCAGAATGCTCTTCTCATCAGATATCAATAAATTGTTGTTGCTGAGCCAGAGCGTGGCCAAAATGGGCACTGCTCCTTTCAGGATGTCGAAAACGAAAACAAACAGTCCTGCCGCTTTACCCGCCGTACGCAAAACGTTTGTAGCACCGGTAGATCCGCTGCCCACTTCACGTATATCTATGCCCTTGAGTGCTTTTACCAACCAATAGCCGGTTGGTATAGAACCGCAGGCATATGAAAATACGAAGAGGAGAGCTGTATAGACAAAGTTCATGTCTAGTCTCGTTTGGACCTGGTTATTAGTCTAATAGGCGAACCGGTAAATCCGAACGCTTCTCGCAATTTCCTTTCCAAATACACTTCATAATTTCTTGTCATTAGAGCGCCATCATTTGCAAAAAGCACAAATGTTGGCGGTGCTGTTGAAACTTGGGTGGTGTAATAAATCCGCAACCGTTTGCCCCGCTTTGAAGAAGGCGGTGGCACTAGTGCGATTGCTTCATTCACAATCTGATTGAGAAGTCCTGTGCCAATGCGGCGTTTTGTCTCGTCGTAGGCTCTCACCGAGGCTTCTAAAATTTTAGGCGCTCTCTGGTGAGTCAGGGCACTAACAAAAAGCACTTCGGCAAAATCCAACGATCGCAGTTCAGCCTTCACGGTTTTGGTAGTGTCATTCATGAGCTTGGAAGATTTATTCTCGATCAAATCCCACTTGTTCAGTACTATTACTGCTGCTTTTCCCGCTTCTTCGATTTTGCTTGCGATTTTTTGGTCTTGTTCGGTAATTTCCGCATTCGCATCAAGCATGAGCACTGTCACGTCCGCACGCCCTATTGACTTAATAGAACGTACAACCGAAAAGGCCTCGATACCGTAATCTACTCTCGATTTGCGGCGAATACCGGCTGTGTCAATAAGGGTAAATTCTCGGCCTTCAAAAGTTATATTCGTGTCGATTGCATCACGGGTGGTGCCAGGAATATCAGAGACAATTGTTCTTTCTTTTCCGCACAGAAAATTGATCATGGATGATTTGCCGACGTTCGGTCTACCGACAACCGCTATTGCTAAAGGACCTTTATCTTCCTCTTCTGCTTCTTTCGCTAAGTCTTCATCTGAAATAAATTCCAGATCCTTCTTTCCGTTTTTTTCCTTTTTCTTTTCAGGGAAAAATTCAACGATTTTATCGAGCAAATCGCCGACGCCACCACTTCCTCGCAAAGCAGAGAGTCCATGCGGTTCTCCCAATCCGAGTTCGTAAAACTCCGCACTATTGTCTTTCTCTTTTGGTTCATCGATTTTATTGACAGCAAGAAGCACAGGCTTTTTGGACTTGCGCAGAAGATTGGCGACTTGCTGATCCGTGCCGTGCAATCCCGCTTTGCCGTCTACCATGAAGATGATCACATCTGCTTCGGCAATGGCAAGTTTTACCTGATCGAGAACTTCATTGGCAAATTCGGCATTGGCATCGAAAACGACCCCGCCCGTATCAACCAGCAGAAAGTCGTGTCCGGACCAGTCCACATCGTGATAAATGCGATCACGCGTAACACCCGGAGAATCATCAACAATGGCGTGGCGGGCGCCAATGCACCTGTTAAAGAATGTCGATTTGCCGACATTCGGTCTGCCAACGATTGCAACTATGTTTTTCATCGACTTTCATTCTAAGCCGATGCATGACAATCTGATCGTTTCAAACGACTATGTTGCCTTTTCCTTATCCTTATCCTTAGGATCGGGCTTCACTTTTTCTTTATTTGCTGTGCCAAACTTTTTGCTCAGTTTTGGTTCTTGTGCCTCAATCCACCGTACCAGTGAGTCTTTCGCGGTATTGAGGTAAATGGCCGATTCCGTATCACCACCGAGATCCGGGTGAACACCAGGAGCGGCAATTTGTTTCTTCCAGGCATCTAACACTAAGGGGACTGTGATTTCTTCCGGACGCACGCCCAGAATAAGGCACGACTTACGAATCTCTGGAGGAACGACTCGCGCCGTTACAAAACCTGGGGTAGAGGCTTGTGCCTTCATACCGACAAACTTACTGCGGAAACCTGCTTTCGGTTCTTCTTTGTCTGCGCCATCCTCGCTAGGAGGTATGGTATCCGAGCCCAGATGATCGGATGCCGTTTTAATGCGGTTTTTAATTAGCTCTCGCAGCTCGTCACCAGATATGGCATCATCGTTTTCCGGAGTTTCTTCTTGAGCTTCAGCTTCAACTTCAACTTCAACGTCAGCTTCCATGACTTCAATGTTTTCCAGAGCTTCAGCGTTGGAAAAATCATCGAAGATATCCATGTTTTCGAGGTCTGGAATTTGATCCTCCGGCATCGGTATCGGCATTGGTATCGATGTCGGCATGGGCATGGACGCTAGTTCAGGCATAGGCGTTGATTCAGGCACGAACGTTGGTTCAGGCATAGGCGTTGGTTCAGGCACGAACGTTGGTTCAGGCATGTGCGCTATTTCAGGCATGGGCCTCGGTTCAGGCGTGTGTGTCGATTCAGGCACGCTGAGCGAAGGTGGCATTTCCAGCGCAGGGATATTTGTCAAACTGTCATATGGACTGGCATTGAGCATGCGCATGGCGCGATCGGCCATTCCTGCATTTGCGGCTGGATGGTAGGATGACCGCCCTTCTTCCTCTTCTTCTACGTTTGGTACAGCATTGCTCACTGGCTCTGGGACAGGTTGGTGAGCTGGTTCTTCATGACCCGGCACCTCAAGTTCAATAAAAGCGGGATGTTCAGCTGTATCTTCGTTGTTCTTTTCTGCAAAAGCAGGATGCTCAGGAACAATAGGATAATGCTCACCAGTTTCATCAGATTTACTTGCCGCAAAAGAAGGTGTTTTGTTTGCTGCTTCTTCGCCTTCGAATGCAAATTCATCGGCCGATAGCGAATCCAATACATCGTCCGGAATGCTCTCTATAGAAGCGGCCGCAATATCTGCTTGTATAGATGCAGATTCAACTTCTGCATGTGTGATAGGCACGTCGCCTGTCGTTGTCTCGGTCTTAGGTGCCGGTTCCTGTGCTACTTCATGGTGTATTGGACCTGGCATCGGTTCAGGAACTGCCGCAATTTCTTCTGCAGGAGGAACTTCCGCTTCATGTACTTCCGGACTTTCATCGTGGCTTGTCTTGCGTTTACGTCGCGTGCGGGTGTGTGGAGGATGCGCCTCTTGAGTGACTTCAAAAGCTGGGGCCGCTTCAGCAGATTCAACAGGCTTTGTCGGCGGTGTGAGAATTTCCGGCTCCTCAGAGTCTTCTTCGCCCGACATTCTGCGGCTGAGATCCATTAGGGAAGCGGCGGTGAAGTTGTATACAGCTTCCAGCTCTTTCCAGGAAAGCTCACTGATAGATTGCTGGTTACTCCCCACGGGAGCTGTCTGAGCAGCATTGAATATAGGCATCTGCGCGATGACGTCTTGATCGCCAGTAACTACAGTCTGGTTCGTAAATTGCGGATGATGAGCGCCACTGTCGTAAGCGGATTGCTCTTGAACCTCCTGTGGATGCAACTGTTTATGCATCTGTTCGAGTTCGCCTTGCAGCTGATTGATATAAGATTCCAGCTCTTGAATACGGCGCGCAATGGTTAAAGAAGAATCCATATCCATGCCGAATGAGCCACCGCGAGCCTCAATAATGAGACTCATAAACTCAATGTTCTGGTAAATGACAGTACGAGCCACTTTCATCTCGTCTGCGACGGTGAAAGGATTTACGTCCCAGCCTTTACTCTTAATAGAGTTGATGGCGGCTGCGACGTGTTCTTTAGAGACTGAATTTTCAGTAGAAGGATCTCTGAGCATTCCCGTTCCCGACTTGTGAAAATCCCATCAAAGCATCAGGTCTATAAAGTATAGCTTTTCTAAGGCTAACGGAACCCCTCATCCTTCCCTCACAACGCCGCCCTAACTTTGACCCAACAAGCTTGATATGCCTATAAAATGACCTCTTTAACACGGTGCCTGCTTTTGGAGGTCTCATGACCAAAATTCGCTTGGTTATAGACGGCAGAGTACAAGGGGTCTTCTATCGACAATCTGCCCTGGAAATTGCCAAATCACTCGGTCTGGCGGGATGGATTAAGAATAATCCTGATGGCTCGGTAGAAGTGGAAGTGGTCGGTCCTGAAGACAAAGTTGTGGGCTTTCTGGAGTGGTCCAAGAAGGGGCCGCCGCGTGCGCGTGTCGATAAAGTTACCGTCCTTAACCAAGAGATATCGGATGAGAATGGCTCAATAATCTTTCACGAGCAGGTTTTCAGGATTGTGCACTAAATAATCAGCTAGATGTGATGAGGCGAGAGCCGGGCCCCTCAAATAACTTGTAAGCCTCTTGAATAACCGATGAGGCGCTTTTTGCCAGAGAACTGGGGCTTATGGATTTTACCGTGATGGGACCGGGAGCAGGAGCGCTGTTTGCTGTTTCTAACAGCACTCGATTCACATCCAATCCATTGGTAACTAACCCATTGGACCCGTTTGTCGATACCGCATCAACTGGAGCCGCTTCGATGCTCATGCGGCTCGGTTCAGGCGAGGATACTTCTTTCTTCTTTTCTTTAGCCGGTTCTTTCTTCGTTTCAGTGGGTGCCTTGATGCGGATTTTTATGTGGAGAGGCTTTCCGGCTGCTATCTCTACAGCAGCTTTGATGTGATCGATCTTGGCTTCTATCATTTTCTGGAAGTGCTCGACCAGTACGCCGGCAGTTAGTTCTTTGTCTGTAAGACTGAGAGGAAAGGCGTGTGTCGAAACGAGACTAAAAGTAGGAATACTTCGTTTTTGCAACTCAGCAA
>CAJCIF010000390.1 GCA_903970355.1 Actinomycetota bacterium | reverse complement strand
TTTTAAGTGTCAAGATAATTATTTGCTCTCTGCTTTGGGGCTTCAATCCTTGACGACGCGGATGGAGGTAAAATATGGAACCTTCCAAAGGTCGCTCGTGAAGACTAACCTCACGCTTAAGAACGAACAGGAACGCCAGTTACCCGAAGAATTTCGGAATGACGACGTGCGTTACACAGAAGAACTCGTCGAAATTTTTCTACGCGAGTTTACTGCTGTTGGCGACACGGTTTTTGATCCCTTTGCTGGATTCGGCACCACTTTAGTCACAGCAGAAAAAATGGAACGCATCGGTTATGGCGTTGAATTCGATGAGAAACGATGGCATTATGTGCAGTCAATCTTGAAACATCCAGAAAGAGCTATACACGGCGACTCAACTAAATTGAGTTCTTTAAAAATACCAGACTTTGATTTTTCCATTACTTCACCACCATACACGGGAAAGCACCACAAGGAGAATCCATTTACCGCGTACTCAACGGAAGGGAAAGGCTATGGTGAATACCTTGAAACAATAAAGAGCATTTATCACCAAATAGGCGAGAAGCTGAAACCTTCCGGGCACGCTGTCATCGAGGTTTCCAATTTGAAACATGAAGATGGATCGTTGACTACATTGGCCTGGGATATCGCTCGCGAAGTTTCCGAAGTGCTTAATTTTGAAGGAGAAATTGTTGTGAACTGGGAGAACGGCTACGGTTTTTGATACAACCACAGCTACTGTCTTGTGTTTCGAAAATTGGCGTTATTGTTTGTTTTGCTTTTCGCTTTGTCTTCTTTTGCTATCGCCAGCGCTACTGATACAGCTTCTGAATCAGATGCGAAAATTGCTGAATTGCTAAAGGCCATAACAGAACAGCAAAGCAACTTCGATCAAAACAATTTTGACAAAACAAATAAAGCGATGGTCGACTACATGGATAAAGCTTGTGAGAACCCAGAGCTTCTCACTGCCAAGCTGCGCAAAGCAAGTGATGCGGGCTTGGGAATTGTTGATTCCTCAGACAAAAAACTGCGCGTCTATAGTTGGGATACTTGCGCGGGTGGAACAATGCACTTTTTCCGCTCCATAGCGCAGTATGAAGTTCCCGGAGAAAAGCAAACCAAAGTGGTCACGTTACATCCAGTTGAGAATCCAAAAGCAGAACACGATGACCCTGACTCTGGCTGGTATTTTTCATCTATAGATCCAATACGAACTGTTGATGGCAAAACCGTGTATTTGATCATGGGCGACGGCATCTTCTCCACAATCGATCACGGCGTCATCGTTGAAGCATATTCAATTGAAGACAACAAACTTGTGAAAACTCCTTTTTTCAAAACAACTAAAAGCCTTCTCGATTCTATAAGCTGCTATTTCCACGCCCAGGAAAGCTCAACGAGCATCGGACTTGCCGACAAGAATTCAACGTTAAAAATCCCGCTTCTCAACAGCGCCGGCGTGCCGACGGGCAAATATCTCAATTACAAATTCGACGGACATAAGTTCGTCTACAAGCCGGCGAAATGAATCCGTTCGACCCCGGTTTGCCATTTTTGTACTTTACAGTAGAAACTCAAATAAAGAGAGTTTGCCACACTGGAAGCAATTTATGGCTGACGATAGATTTGAAGTACACCCAAGGATTCAGGTTGATGAGCCTGAACCAACTTCTGTTCCAGACTTCGGAACGGCACTTCTAAATGAAACTAGAACTGCCAAATTGCTCGAAGGTGCACGCGGGATAGTTGGAAGAGGTGTTTTACCCGATGTTCAACTCGCCCTGAAAGAACATGACCACAAGCCAAATGACCACGTCAACAAAGATTTGCCGGGTTTAGGCAAGCTGGAGTTAGTTTATGATGGCAGTGGACAGCTGGCTTCTACCCATATGGTTTTTACAGACAAAACCGTTGAAGATACGGAATATCACGATGGTCATGTCGTCCGCGACCATCTCAAATCTAGCCTCGATGCTACTTATACATTTGACGATCAAGGACACGTCAGAACCGAGTCGGAAGCTACTTCTGCCGGCACAAGATCTTATTTTGAATTAGCTGCCGATGGAACAGTGACGCACGCTATTGATGATCTTGGGGAACAGGGTGCTCGTGAACTCGATAATAAACCCGGCCATCATATTCTCAGGTACTGGGCCACAGATGATTCTGTCGGCACCCTGAAATACGACGATGCGCTTCACTTTAAGTCCGGGCAAATTAGAACACCGGATCGTCTCTTCGGCATACGAAAAGGCCCAGACGGAATACCTGTTATTGTGCCAGAGCAAGAAGCTTGAATCTAATTAGTACAATTGCTCAGAGTTTAGAGAGCAGATCTTTATCCAGGCTCATATGCATAATCCGGCCCTCTTGCTTAATGAGCCCATACTGAACACATCCCAAAAATTCAGTCCCGTTTGGAGCCCAGCCAGCGAGGCAGGCATAGACTGGTTTTGCGCAGCTTTCTGGAAACCCGGATAGATTGAAATGCGTGAGCCGCCGTTTGTTTGATCCATCCGGATCCATGACCCACCAGTCTGTTCCGTGCTTAGGATTACCTTCGCTGGTCATCCAAACAATATGGCGCCCATCTGGCGTATAACTTGCGTGTTCGTTGTACTTCTTTCCGTTGCTCAACATGTGCATGTTTGATCCATCTATGTCGCAAACAAATATTTGCTGTTCAAAAAAGCCTGTGGTGCGACAGTTGCTGCAAAAAACGATCTTTTTGCCATCGGGAGATAAGCCATAAGTCTCATAAAATGCAGGGCCTCCTGGCTCATAGGAGCGAATGTTTTTCAATTGCGGACCTTGAGGAGTTTCGACAAAGTCTGCTACCCTAATCGCCCAGCCATCGAATTTGAACCTGTTTTTGTGATCCCGAATTTCCTCGGCCCAAATCAATTTGGTGCCGTCCGGAGAGAACTTTGGAATAATCACTCTGCTCCATTTGAAATTCGGCGTATCGGTTAATTGCCATGCTTTTGAGCCATCGGCAAGCATTACCCAGAGGTTGGATCTGCCGCCAAACCCGGGGATCGCTTCGATGCTACCTCCTTCATGGACTTTCTTCTCCGCCGCGAACGCTATGTATTTCATCGACGGACTCCACGTTGGTGATCCGGCGTGCCGATGCGGTAAGCCATTGTCTATCGTCGTCAGGCATCGATCCTGAGTGCCATCCGGACGGCATACATGAATGTTGTAGTAACCGTCCTGGTGCTTGCAGTCATATACAACCCATTTACCGTCGTGCGAATACTCAACACCCTCTCCTTGACTCCGAAATAGCTGCAGCCGGACAGGTCCATCTGTTACTTCGGTATTTATGGCAAGATCTTTCGTTGAAGCTTCGCGTGCTTCAGGCACGGAATTTTGCACTATTTTTCCCACGTCAGCTCTTGCCGGTGCCGTGAAAACAAGAGACATCAACACAAAAGCTAAAGCGAACCTTTGTTTGCTGCGACTACTCATATCAATCACCATTTGATTTTGCGAATAAAACCAACCAATAGGTTCTACCCGACATGCACAAAAAAGTTTCGGTCCCCTTCTACGAAAGAGGGGACCGAAATAATAACTGATATCGTATGTGATACCGGCTGTTCTACTTAAAGAACGTTAGACTGTTAAGCGGAATATTCACATAATTGGCATAACCATACGTATTTAGCGCATTGGAACCAAACGCACCGGCAAATTTGTCAACTGCGTAGAATGGCCCAGGATTAGTTCCATAGGGAGGGTTGCCCCCCGCGGAAGCATAATACAGTTCTCCAATCACAAACCCATTTGATACTGGGCGGATGATGTTTCCAAATTGGAGGTAGCTTGTGAGGGGCTGAGTCAGCCTGAGATTTCCATCGGCCGCAGCCGCGCCAGCGGCCGAAGCATAGTAGTTATTACCAAAAGCAAATCCCCCTGGGTAGCTCTCGAAACTGGTACCACCCCTATTGTAAAAGGTAGTTCCGAACAGTAGTCCGCCTGTTGGATGTTCCAATGCCGCAATGCCCGCGTTATAACCGGCAACTCTCCCGCTGTTATATCCGGCGCTGGCTGCGCCATTGTAATAGCCTTGTAGGGCCCGCTCCGCTCCGGAAAAGCCATGACCCCCAATGGTAGATGGAAAAATTCGAAGGGAAACTGTTGAAAAAGTTGTGCTGGCTGGAAAGCCTGAAAATGAGTTACTAATACTGTTTACAGATCCAGGGGCATTTAAAGGACTAGAGCCAAAAGCTATGCCAGAAGGGTAGACGTCAAAAGGGCCACCGAAACCACTTGAAAAAGAGTAAATTGTAACCCCGTTTAGCGTGCCCGAAATGCCATTGAGCGGTGTTGTGAGAACCGTGTTCTGGAGCGTACTTTGATATGTATTCTTGTACACAGCTCCGGCAAGGGATTTTATATTTAGAGCAAAAGCTTTTGAGGACCCGGACACGGGCACGTTCGAGAAGCCAGTCCGTGCGGCTTTTAGTCCGGACGAGTGGATAGGAACGATAGGTGCATGAGCCAGCGCACTTGCCTGAGAGCTTGCCATGACAGCTAATAAAGAAACGAATGCCTTTAACTTCTTCATCAATTGCTCCATTGTTAACCCGGCCAATTCAAGCAACCTTTGGCTTTTCAATCAATACTTGACGACTTCGTCTAAAAGGGGCCTGTCGCAAAAAAGTTTCGGCCCCTTCTACGAAAGAGGGGACCGAAATAATAACTGAAGTAATCTCGCCTTGAAAGCTACTTCTTAACAGCCACCTTCGATTTCAATTCTGTGGCGAGAGGTTGATAAGAACCGCGGGTGATATCATCCAACAAACCGTAAGTAGGTTGTGGATTCCATCCCAACTCACGCTTTGCCTTCTCGTTTGACGCTCGCAGTTCGTATTCGATTACTTTTGCAATAAAGAAGCCGCACACCTTTACTGCTTCCTCTGAAGTTATGCTTTTTGCCGGCACTCCGACCGCTTGACCGATCGTTTCGGCTAACTGGCGTATTTTTACATCGTGTTCAGTGGTGCCGTTGAAGATCGATCCGGCTTTCGCATTTTTCATTGCCAGCAAATAAAGGTCTGCCAAGTCATCCACATCAACCGATGTTGTCATGCTGGTGCCTTCTCCAACATAAGGAGCAAAGCCATTTTCGGCGGCAATTTTCATGAGAACCGGTACAAAGTAGCTTCCTCCTCTGCCGTAAGTATAAGGAGCAACCCTGATAACCACGCTGCGCACACCATCCTTACTGAGTTCTGTGGTGGCTTGTTCTGCGTTTGCGCGTAACTTGAAAATCGAATCTGTCGTAATCGGTGATGTTTCGTCTGTCAGTCCACCCTTTGGTGTGGCCGTAAGCCCTGTGCCAGAGGTTGTAATCAGTGGCTTATTTGTACCGCTCAGACCTTTTCCCATTGCCTTAGTGGCTGCAATATCGATTGCGATCAACTCTTCATAGGGGCGATGGAATTCGTGAACAAAGCCTAAATGTAGAACGGCATCAGCTTCGGCGGCAGCTTCGGTGAGAGCGTCGAGAGACTCAAGCGTCCCATTCAATGGCTTTACGCCCAGCGCTTTAAGTTTCTCAGTAGAAGCTTCGCTTCTGGCTAGACCGACTATCTGATGACCTTGCTTAATTGCTTTCTCTGCAACTACAGAGCCAATGTAACCGCTTGCTCCGGTCATAAATATACGCATTTCTTTTGGACCTCGTTTGAACCATATTGCAAGTATAAACTTGCATTTGTGTAAAATGCAAGTATTAACTTATATATTTTCCCTTTTAAACGAATCCATTAGAATGGCCATCAACTAATATGATTCCATCCTAGAACTCGTCCTGAAACTAAAAGAGTTGTGTTCAATTCGATATGAATAAAGTGAAACTGCTAAAGCCAGAACGACGCAGGCAAGCGCGTGGGCAGCAGCGTATCGAATCACTCTTGAAAGCGGCCGAGACAGTCTTTTCGAGAGTCGGTTATCACGAGGCAACCACTAACAGCATTGCAGCCGAGGCATCCGTATCGCCGGCGACGCTCTATCAGTTTTTTCAAAATAAAGAGGATATGGCCAATGCCCTTGTCGCTGGTTATTCTCGAAAGCTCGTCGAAATACATGCCTCTCGTGGCGTGGAACAGCTTGTCGATCTGCCCCTTCCCGCAATGGTGGCAGCGCTTATCGACCCAATGCTAGTGTTTCTTGAGGAGAGCCCTGCTTTCCAGACTCTGCTTTTGCAAGCACCATTATCTGCTGAAGTTAGAAATGAGAAGCATGCCCTCGCCGACAAATTCGAATTGTTCTTATCGCAATTGTTCAAGGCACGAGCACCTCACTTATCTACAAGCCAGGCGAAGTGGATTGGCCAGGTCTTCTTTGTGATTTACAAGGGTTTCCTTCCGGATATCACTGCCAGTAGTGGCACCAATAAGAAGAAGTTCCGCGAGGCTCTTAAGTTAGTTCTGCTGGAATATCTCAAATCTGCGCTCAGCAAGAACGCTCAGCCGCATTAAAGGTTTAAGCGTACTCCTTCTCTGAGTTACCTGTTGTGCCAAGATTATGCCAGATTTCCTTGATATTGTTTGCGTAGTTCACACTTACTATTATGAACCTGGTAGCGCGCATTGACGGTTTGCTTGCCGCATGTTTATCGCCATTTTTGGTAATTGAAAAAGTCCTGGAGGAGGTATTGAAAGTGCAGTCCAGTGACGCTGTGAAATTGCCACGGGCAGTGATTGTCGTAACGATCGGGACGATTGTCGTCGGTATGGGGATTGCAACCAATTTTCACTGCCAAAGGGATTTGAGTACGAATATCACTTCAACAAGGGAGAACCCACCGTTGGGCTGCGACATGAGCCTGACAATTTGAGACTCACTTTGCGGGGCGCACGAATCAACAAGAGAGTTGCAACGCTGAAAGAAAGTCTCAACGCGATAGATAGTTGGGAGAAAGCCTCATTGGATCGTGTGGACGGAGCGACGACATGCAGTGAGATAGTTGCCGGTAAGACTTTTACTTATGAAACGTACACCGTCACCGACGAGAAAGGCCGGGTAATTTCCCGTTTGCGAGGAGTCTTTCTTCCCAGCAACTCAGACAGCGTCATGGTGCTCGCAGGAGAGATCAACGCGGCTCACTACAATATGCAGTCAACGGAAGAATTCCTCCACGCTATCAAGAGAATTTTATAGATAGACAAGTTCTGCGCGATTCATTATCCGGCATAAGACTCAAGAAACCCACATTTGGTGCAACGATAAGTTGTGATTTGTCGTGTAACACTTTTGATTTTTCCGGTCCAAAAACTCCACTGCGGTGGTCCAGCTCCAGCAGTCCATTCACTTACTATTGGAACGCGGTAGCCGTTATCGATGACGAATCCCTGCTCCATCTGCCCACTACACTTGGGACAGTTCGATTTGACTTCCATAAGGTCCTCCCTCATAAATTTCCTACTTCCCCATTGTGAATTTTAGATTGTTTTGCGCCGTTTTTTGCTCGATAATTTGCACACTTAGATCGATCAGAAAAAATATTGAAAGATGGAATTCCAGTCACAAGAAGATTTAGTCCAGCGTCTGCTAACCCCGATTATGCTTACTTTTGACCCCGACTTTCGTCACCGCGATCGAACAGAATTAGCGCGATAACGTATTCACTTAGTGTCTGCTAAGTTCTATGATGTTTTCTAGGGCATCAATACTGAAATAGTTTAATACTGAATTTGGCATGCTTGCTCAAATGGATAAGAACAAGATTTTGACTTTTTTCCACTCACGTCCGTATCTGCGTGCAACGAAGTGGTTTCTCATATACATTTTTGCAATAGAAGGTCTTAGTTCCGTGGTTGCAATTTATGCATTTTTTGCAAGCTCTGGAACCGAGCAGGAACAAATCGTTAACCGTTTGTTCCCTTTATTATTCGCGAGCTACTTATGGTGCGTGCCGATTATTGGCTTGTTCACAACCATAGCTTTCGGTGTGGAAAAGTTGTACTTCGCCTTAAAACGGAGGAAACTGTTACCAAGGCAGCATGGTATGGGAAAGGTATCAGAGATATTTTTTTGCGTGATCTGCATTTTCTCTGGACTAAACGTCTTTTCCTTACCGTTCATAGACGCGCTTCCGAGTGCCTACCCTAATCTATTAATCTATGGTGCTTGTTCGGCCGTCGTTTTTATCTTCTCGCTGCTTGGCGTTCTTCCTCTGACAGAAGATGTTGAGAAAACCAATCCAGAGTCAAACTGATCAGAAACTGGCGCTTACTTGTTCAACATCCGCACATATCTGTTATGTGCACAATTGAGTTTGGGTGTAAAGTCACCAGGGACATATGAATGGTCCTTGCAGTTGGTAAACTGATGCTGGCATCGCTTGCAAGGTGGTAATGAACGCTATAACAATTTCACTGCTTGTGGTTGTAGGAAGCACTGTGCTTGCACTTTGCGGCATGCTTGTAGTGCGCAAGTTGATCCCTTCAGAGGAAGCTCGGGCGCACCATGAAGTAGCTGGCTATTTGCTTGGCGTAGTTGGCACGCTTTATGCCGTCTTACTTGGTCTGGTGGTAGTGGATGTTCAGGCGAAGTATCAGCAGGCTGCCTTAATGGCCGAGACAGAGGCAGATTCGGCTGCTGATTTGTTCCACCTGGCGGATTCGTTTCCAGAAAAGCAACGTAGAGCTATTCAAGAGACCCTCGCCGACTACGTTACAATCATTCTGCAACAAGAATGGAATGCGCCGAAAGCTGGCACCAGCGAAGCAAGTACACGGCCGGTGCGTCGCATTTGGACAATACTGAACAATTATGAGCCCGTTAGTAATCACGAGCAACAATCGTATGCACAGGCGCTTGTCGAGCTAACGCAACTTGCTGACAGTCGAAGGTATCGCATTGTTGTAAGTGCAGGCACTGTCCAACCTATCTTGTGGACTGTTCTAGCTTCTGGAGGAATTGTGACGGTGCTGTTTACGTTTTTCTTTTCCGTTGAAAGTTTGAAGGCGCACCTGATTATGACCAGCATGCTTGTGATATGCCTTTCCCTAAATGTTCTATTCGTGGTGCTTTACAGCAATCCATACAAGGGCGATCTGAAAGTACGGCCACAAGGTTTTGAATATGATGCACAATCGTTTGCAGAGCAGCTTCAAGGCCGGGTCATTAAGCCCACCACCCAATAATACGTTTGCGCGCGCCTAGTCTGATACTGATTCTTATGTTCTGCCTTGCAAGAGTTACATGTGAATCAATGGCAGAGATAATGCTCTTCAGTACTTGAGTTATCGAATATGGAATAATACGTCTAGGCTTCAGTTCAAACAGACTATCCATGTCCGATCTAGAAAAGCAGAACAACTTTTTCCGTAGCGCGCAAAGTTTTACCTTGCACGCTAGCATGGTTCGTCCTGCACTATGTGTCGGCGCAGGAATTTTTGTAATTGCATTCAATTTAAATCACTATCTGGAGTTATACCGCGCCAGTCATTGGCCTTCAGTCAAAGGCGTTGTGAGGGAAGTGGAAGTTAATCCCGCTCGCAAACCCGGTCTATATTCAGTGCATGTTCGATACGACTATCCTTTTCAAGGACAAGTCTACAATGGTGAGCAATCGAGTTTTGACTCCAAACCAAGTAGCGTAGGTTTTGGTTCAGATATGGGACCATACTTTACACTTGACGACAGCACCAGTATCAAACAGGATTTTGTAGCCCGTTCGGAGCATCCAGTTTATGTCGACCCGTCCGATCCAAAACATTCATTCATCGATACAAGGTTCGACCTGCTGGATTTCAAGCACAATGGTGGAATCCTCACAGGAGTAGCGTTTTTGTTGCTTGGTTTTGTGATGCTGTTTGGTTCATTCCGAAGCAATAAGCAACTTTTGTCCAATGTGAATAATTTTCATAACCGCTAGGAGCGCATATTACACGTCCGTTTCCCATACGAATCTACGTATAGGAAGAGTTATGTGGCCAACAGCGCTCAACTACCATCTGGCAGGCAAAACGAAGCAGGTTGGCTCCTCCTGCCATGGTTTGAAAAATTGAAACAGAAACGGTTCTAACTCACGTATCAAAGTCTTCCGTTGTTCATCTCCATTTTTCCAAATATGTTCGAAGAGCATTTGCAGTTTCCGCGTAATGATCTCTTCGTCCACGGTCACGATCCTTCCTTTATCCAGCAACACACGGCCACGACTAATGACAGCATCGATATGGTCCGGCTCTGCTTTCTGCAATACGGCCGAGTATGGAGCATGTCCCGGCCACAGATAAGGCATCGACATGCGTTTTGCATTCACCAGCACCATATCCGCCCGATAGCCAGGCTGTAATCGCCCAAGCTTCTCTTTGCGGAAGGACTTGGCACCATTTACAGTTGCCATTTCAAAAACAGTTTGGGCTGTAAGCCCCCGTGTCCAGGGATTACGCGACGGGAAAATTGCACTAGGAATGCGCTGAAGGTAAGCAGCTAATCGCATCTCATCCAGAAAATTGCTCCGGTCAGTTAGTCCCTCTCCATCGGTACCCAGAGCAATCGTCATTCCCGCTTCCAGATACGCAGCCACAGGTGCTATCCCATTGCCGAGGCGCAGGTTTGAAGCAGGACAGTGAACGGTTACGACCTCATGTGCCACCAGCAATTCGACATCATTTTCGCCATACCAGACACCATGACCGCAGGAAATGCCTGGTCTGAGGAATCCGATTTCAGCCAGGTATTCGGTCATCGTTTGGTTGCGGGTCTGTAGTGCCCACTCCCGCTCAAGAGGTGATTCACTGTTGTGCAAGTGCACACACGCTCCTTCCTTTTCAGAGCGCTGAGTAGTCTGGCGCAATTCCGTTTCCGAGCACCATTCGGGGCCATCAGGAGCGATCGCAAGTTGAATGCGGTTGCCGAACTCCGACTTCAGCTCCGTCCAGGTTTCGAAGTATGGACCTGCTGGCCTATAGACTCCTGTGAGTCCCAACCCTTGCCCGACGACGCGCTGGCGAAGTTCGTTTGGGAGCGTCGCCAGAAACTTCTCGTCCGCTTCGTAGACATAGCCATTCTGGGATCTCAACGTAGGCGCATAGACAAGATCAAGCCCGAGATCCAGATACGCCTGAATAACCGGACGATGATTATTTGGCCACGCCATATCCATGGTAAGCGTCACCCCTGAGCGCACCAACTGTATCGCCGATACTAATGTCACCAGATAATTGAATTCGTCCTCGACATCCGGTGGCGGAGAATCCAGTCCGGATGCTCTTAGCAGCCATAGCTCAAGCGGGCAGTCCACTCCCCCCATCGAGAACACTCTATCGTGATGATAATGAGCATTGACGAATCCTGGGATTACCCAAGTATCTCCATCACCCAATTCTTGCTCGATGCCTGGGCTCTTCCTCAATGCCTCGTATGTGTCAACTTCAACGATCCTGTCATTCTCAACGAGTATCGCCCCGTCAATGATTACCGGTTGCTTCGGATCTTGCGTCAAAACTTTAGCGCCACGGATCAACTTGCGCATCGTTCACTCCTTCATTCCTGCTATCGAGATTTGCGCCGGTGGCCACCATATTTGATGGCAAGTGGAAATTCCCCAATGGAACGAGAATCTTGCTTCCCGCCTTATCAAGATGATAAAACTGCCAATCATCATATCCCCGGAGAAACTTAGATGTCGAATCTCAGGTATACATTCAAGTTTGCCACGTCAACTATTGGCGCAGCCGCAGTTCTCTTATCGTGTGGCAGTCCAGTCATGGCCCACGCGCCGTTAAAATATCCTCTTCCGTCAACGCATCTTTTGCACGTTCCGGTTAGTCCCATTCATGCCGAGCTTGAAAGGGCACTCAGTGGCGTGACTCCAATGAGTCATACTTCCGGAATCCCTTTTGATTTAAGTTTTCACAATTACCCACAAGAACAACATGAAAAACTGACAAGCATAGTGGTTTTGCTCGTGCACAGCGAAAGGTTTGATAAAAGTGGAGACTTTAAAAGAAGAGATGAGGTTAACGCTCAGGCTCGAAAACTCTTATTCAGTCTGGGGAAACAAACCGTCTTAAAAGTCGGTAGGGATGCTCAGTTCCTTCAATTAAATGTGTTGAAGCATCTTTTCCAACTAGGTACATAGCTGTTAATTCCAAGGTTCGCCATTGCCGAATGACCAATCCGAGCGGTCAACGAAGACCATGTTGATCATAACGTCATCAAGACGAACGGATAATTTGCTGTTTAGCTCATCGGCTATATATCGGTAGAAGGCATGCTTAGACTCTTTGTTGTTTCCGACAGTGCTGGTCACCTGGATCAAAATAAAGTCAGGCGATCGGTCCATGCCGAGAAAGTGTGGGTCGTAAATTAGATTATCGGGTGAATGCTCGTTGATTACTATGAAGCGGTCGCCTTCCGGCGCCTTCAAAACATCGACAATCCCCTGGTACACAATGTCAGCGACGGTAGCGCGATACTCGCGGCTTTTTCCGTGAGCCAGATCGATGCGCGCAAATGGCATGTCATTTTCTCCTATTACATAGATCTGAACTGATCAGGTCTTAAAGGCTAGCATGCTTTAAACGTGATAGGGCGGCAAACCTGGATTTCCGCCATGATCAATGTGCGGGTGGTCTCCATTTTTCTTCGGCTGAACTGTGATGGAGCCGTTATTCTCCAAAATAGCGAAATGCACTTCAACCGGAGTAGAGCAACCGGCGGCGCGTAGGGAAGACATCAACTCGTGATGCGTGATCTTTTCTTTTTTCATTATAGATTCGTTCAATACACCGTTGTGAATGATGATCTGCGGTCGCCCCTCAATGAGCGCCTCTAGTGTTTTCGATCGGTAAGTGAGATAGCCGATCAGGCTGTTCAAGGCAACCAGGGTTGTGCACACTACCATGCCACCACCGACGGAACTATCGGTACCAACCATGGCATTTTGTACAGCATTACTGAGGACCAGAAGTAAAACAAGATCAAACGGTGCTAGCTGCCCCACCTGACGTTTACCCGTGAGACGAAGAATGACGAGCAAAAAACTATAAATGACAGCAGCTCTGGCTACCAGTTCCCACCAAGGCAACGCAAGGTTCCACATATTTTTATCCCTTATAAGTAGTCCAGACATTGAGGTTGCCGAAAAAATAGCAGCCACGCAATTAAGATGCAAGCAAAACGTCACTTCAGATTGACAAGATAAAGCAGTTGCGCCAAACTCTAATTACTATGAAATTTTTGCACTGCGTTCTTCCACCTCCCCAGTAATCAGGTAACTGAGAGCTGACTAAAAAACCTGGCGCGCTTGTCTAGCGCGGTGGATGCTTCCGTGCCTCAGCCTTCTGTTACCCAGCCAAAAGGGATTTCACTTACTTTTGCTGCGGGCTAAGCATTGGCTTTCGCCCGACTGGGGAAAAACGACATGAAAACTAAGCTCAACGCTCAGGCGTCTCTACGCGCCTACGGAATTTTGTTTGGGTCACAACTTGCAATAGGCGCATCCGGCATTTTCGCCAGATATGCAATGCATGGAACAGGACCAATAATGGTATCAGCGCTCCGATTAACGATCGCATCTCTGATTGTGCTCAGCTTCGCCGCCCTCTCCGGCCATCGTAAAAAACTGAAATACAAACACGAGTTGCTCCTGGCACTATGTGGAATGGCGCTAGCTGCGCATTTCGCATCCTGGATGATTGCTCTTTGTCATGTGAGCATTGCATCCGCGACATTGCTTCTTTCGACATCACCTTTGTGGACAGGGTTATACGACTCCATAATTTTAAAAAGGAAAACAACAACAATATTCTGGTTTGGAATGGCAGTTTCGGCGGTCGGAACGATAATTTTCGTCTGCGGCATACCATCCATAGTAAAGATCGAAACCACTAACGGTGCGTTCTTTGGGGAGATTATTGCTGCATTTGGTGCCATAGTTTTTGCCTTTTATTTGATTGCGATTCGCTCAGTCACTCACCAATATTCGACGTTGACCATAATCACGCGAACATATTCATGGGCGGCCATTTTTCTTTGGATAGCTGCAATTGCAGTTCAAGAAAAAATACCTGGCACCGATATCGAATCTTGGTCCGGCATTGTAGCAACGGCAATCATTACCCAGCTATTGGGACACACATTTTTGAACGCTTCGCTCAAAACGTTTCCCTCCAACACCGTAGCTTTAACGACGCTTCTAGAGCCAGTTTGCGCAGCAATATTGGCATCAATAGTATTTCAGGAAACACTTTCCGCCCAGATGATATTAGGTGCGGTAACGCTGCTTGCAGGCCTTGCTCTGGTTATGGCTGAAGGCCAGTCAAAAAAGGTGGCAGTCGAAAACTTATGCGACGAAGCTCCGCCGAAAACTTTGACTGGCGCAAACGGCCTCGGACAAGCTTTGGAACTTAAGAAATAGCGAAGGGTTAATGTTGTCATGAGGTTCTTAGCTATGATACTTTCCTACCACCAATTCAGGCTCTACCATGGGCAGCAATCTTCAAAATCTCGCGAACAATAATCAGGTCTATAAACTTCAAGGCGAAGCGCTAAAAACATGGTGGCGCTTCTGGCAACAAGAGCCTGCGTTACCTTGCATTATGTTTTTGGCGACAATGCCATTTGGCGCTGCGCTGCTCATTTACATGGCTGTAACTGGAAATAAGTTAACACCACCAGTCGTTCACGGGCTCGGAATAGTCTTGTCGTTAGCTTTTCTAACTTGGCTGGTAATCGGTGCAATTTTGCTATCAGCCGCAAATCAGCACAAAAAGCGCAGTCTTTTGATAACAATGAATGATTCAGGAATAACATTCAAATCGCTTTTCAAGCAGACTTTGGTTCCCTGGCACGAAATTTCTGAAACGTTCCCGACAAGCACCAAGGAATTCGTCGTCTGTACAAAGCAGGGCGACTTCTTCTTCCCGCAAAACATGGAGAGAGCAGATGAGTGCTTCTCCGCGATCAAACGCAAACAGCAAAACAGACCAGAGAACTACGACTTAGCTTTGTTGCGGCGTGAAGGCTTTAATCAGGCAAGCTTACTTCCAATAGTTTCAATAATGGTGGCAGTCAATGTTTCGATATTGAGACCGCTGCTCAGTGGGATTCAGCCAAACGCGTTGGGAGTCACAATTTTTCTGATAGGGTTCAACGTCTTACTTCTTGCAGGTATGCGTTTGCTTGTCTCTAAAGTACCAAGTCTCCTGAGAGTCGGACCGAACGGCATCTTTATACGTAACAGTGCCGGTGAGCGGTTAGTGAGTTGGAATAGAATCACAAACATCCGTAACTTTGGCTCAGATATCTCTATTTTGAGTGCTGACGATCAAAGCTACCTGCTTTTGTGGCGCGCATACCTGCCACCACTATTTAGGTCCAAGGGACTTTTTGGCCACAAAGAAATTAAAAAGCAGTTTGAAGATCGAAAAGCAAAAGGGCTTGAGCTTAAGAACAACTTCGTTCAAAGAGCAGTTTTACAATCCCCACAGCTTAAGCTTATAGGAAAAGATTCCTCCAATAATCGCAGAAAATGAGAGTGTTTCTAGGACTCAAGCTCCGGAATAGCATGTTCATCCACATGGTCGCCATGTTGATGGTGTAGGTGCCCGTCGTGTAGATAGTCAATGTGATCGTCGTGTTGAATGGCTTCATGTCCACAGTTAGCACCGTGCACGTGATCGTGGTTTTGATGTATTTTGCAACTCATAAGGGTTTCCTCCAGTTTAAGTTAGTACTTGTTTGATTGATGCGGCAGCAGCAAGTTTGATATGTATTCGATTAAGAAGGTGGGCCGTAATAACGAGCGCATTTCCTAGCGTCATGATCGGCAACTCACCGCCCTCACCAAATAATGATTCAGCTACGAATGTCGCAAACATAACAAGCGACACTCCTAGAAACATAGTTGCCACCACGTTCTTATTGCCATGACGCCTGTATCCAGGAATTACGGCCATAAGACAGAAAAACAGAACGAAGAAAGCAAGAACCATGTGGGTGGTGTCATGCTGAATAAAATGGACTCCAATCATCGACAAGCCAGCTATTACAAACGGCATCAGGAAACAGTGCACAGCGCATAGGGAAGATGCTCCTACGCCTAAGGAATCCATATTTTTGAAGATAGTTTCCTGCACGGAAGGACAGCTACAGCAAGCCTGCTCGTTGGTAATCTCTTTATCGTGGATGCGCGCCGAAAAATCCGGCAAATGAGTAGTCGGATGATCACTCATGGTAAATCAAGCCTCAGGGGAGAAGGTACTGAAAGTAGGCTGAGACTCGATTATGTACTGGAACCATATATGATGCAAGCACCAACACACATGCTAATTGGGGAGTTTCCCCATGGTGCCGCTATGAAAGGTTTCGTTTTTTTCGAGCTAGGTCCCGCGATCTGAGATGGGCCGTATGCGATCCAAATTGACCCATATGTCCTGATCACGTGAATCATATCCAAGCTGGATCCAGCGAATTCGTGCTTTGTTACCACTGCGTTCCATTAATTTGGCTTTCCACCACTTGGAGTGATACAAGACTCTTACTGGCTCAGGTTCTCGTCGGCCCGATGAATTCGTCTTTGCTAAAACCATTTTGCCGTTGAAATCAGAAGTCTTTCTATAAATCGAATGATTGTTTTCGTAGACTCGGATGTCGTGCTTTACGTGCGCGGCAATCTCATCGATTGTTATGTAACCGTCACCGTTGAGATCAACGTATGGTTCACCTCGCAAACCATCAAGAACTGCTTGGCTAAAAGTCCAACGGCCGTTTCCGCTTTCCGTTCTTGAAGAAGAGCTCAGACAAGCAAATGCAATTGGGCCAGAAGCGTTTTTCACGACATCTTCAAGAGAACCGGAGTCGCAGCAATCTCCCAATAGCAACACTTGCTTTCCGTTAAATTTGCTTGTGATTTGTTTGGCAATAAAAGCATGATTGTAGCTGCCACCATTGGTAGTTTCAAAAGATCCCACGCCGCCGTGGCCCGTGTAGTAGTGAATTAGAAAGTCTCCCTGCTGCGATCGTTCCAAAAATGGACCGAGTGCGCCTTTGATGTTTGCAAGAGTTCCTCGTCGGTCTGCTATATAACTGATGTGCCCATCGGGTAGACCTCGACTGCTAAACAATGAAACGATCTGGGAATCGCGGCGATTGCTTGAATCCCATGAAGCGTTATTAGCAAAAGTGAGAATTCCTACCGCAAACAACCATGTTTTTTGTGGGTTGAGACTTTCCGAAGCCTGCTCATAACCCGTTGCAATTCCCGCTTCAATAAAGAGGGTTACTAGCGCTAGAATGGCAAAGTGTCTAAGTTTTCTTATCGCATTCATAGCATCCCTCAACCCTCATTCTGTTTTTGCGTGAGAATAACTTTTTAACCGCTGATCGAGTGTTCCCGTATGCAGTTCAAACAGATGGTTGTCGAAATCGTAAAAGTACAAGGAGTTACCTTCACCTTCTATTCGACTCCGTGCCTCTCTTACTTCTAAACCGAGAGTCTTTATTCGGAGTGCCATTTTGTCTAAATCATCGTCTTTTATCTGAAAAGCAACATGGTTATATGTCTTCTCCGACAAAGGTTGTCCTTCCATGATTGCAATCCATAGTCCGTTTACCAGAAAAAACTTTTCCTTTGAGATAGAAAAAGTTTTTTCTCCACTGGAATAGACTTCCTTCGCGTCAAATACAACCGTGAGGAGCTTAGTCATCTTCTCCAAGTCTCTCACAATGAACGTAATGTGACTGATGCCCTGTATCATCGTGATTAACCAAGCAGTCCTCGCTCTTTAGGATAGACATTCCGAGCGATAGTTGTTGATATCCAACCCAGGAAGAATCCCATACATACCTTGGACGCGGATTCTAAAGCTGTGCCGCCCTTAAGGCACCAAATGAGAGCCAGAGCAATTCCCCAAGCTATGAATAGACCAATACTGTAAGTTTTATAGGATTTGCGCATGTTCTTTCCTCAACGTCACCCTTTGGTATTTTAACCGCAGTAGATATAATGACTGACCCATACATAGAGCGGTGACAATTAATGGAAAATGATTTGATCGGGAAAGTGGTTGGGGATGCCTACGAGATACTGAAAGTAATCTCAAGCGACCAGGATTTCGTCAATTATTTGGCATATCAAAAAATTGTGCCTAGAAATGTGCTTGTGAGAACACTAAAGAGTAATTCTCCGGAAGCAATAATGCGTTTCACCCACACAATCAAAAGGCAAAGCGCCCTACAAGATTTAGGACCAGAGGGCCCGCCACTCGACTTTGGCCAAACTCCAGATGGCATCGTTTTTGCTGTATTCGCTGAAAAGCCGAGTCAGTTCTAAAAGCCTTTTACGAATCTGTCGAATGCAGCTCCGCCGCAATTTCGTCCATAACGTTTCGCGCTTTTTCCATTAAGACATCTTTTCTATTCGGTGCCAGTTCTTCCAGGTAAGTAGACAACGCCACCATGGGTGATGCGATGATACTTTCATTGAGTTGTGGCAATCTTGACCGACTTTGTGACGGTACAATTTCGGGTTGAATTTTTGCCGTCATTGCCATCTTCGCATAAGAGCGGATGCGCACTTCGTCGATCTGATCTAATTGTTCTTGATTGACTCTGTAACGCACTCGAAGGACACAACCTTGTTGAACTGCCTTTTCCAATTTCTGGCAGATCAATTCAGTTGGGTTTTCTTTGCCGACAAGATCCAAATCGACGGTAACGAATGGTCTTGGATCTATTGAGTGAAACGCATATTTCGTTTTGCTGCGTTCCAATTCGACGTGCACAAAACCTTTGTCTTCTTTCTCTTCGCCAAAGTCGACTCGTTCAAGGCTACCAGCGTACACAATTGCCGGGTCTGATTTTTGAATTATTTGATGACGGTGGACGTGACCTAACGCTACGTAATCGACTCTGCGATCCATGAAAATATCAGAGGGGAAAGTAAGCGTGTATCCAATGAGTAACTCCTGTTCGATACCGGCAACTGCGCGATCTACCGTCATGTGAGCTGTAACAACGGTTGGCACATCGGGATCCAACTCTTCGTAGTAGCCACTCAACAAAGAAGCAACATGCTCAACAAGCAAAGTATCAAGTTGTGCTGCGGGCAGATTCGCATACTTTTCGAGCGTCATTAAATGATGCCGCGTGACGTGCGGCAAGCCGACAATTTGCAACTCCCCACGTTTGGTAGAAAGTTTCAACGACATGGGCTTGTCTACTGTAATAACGCCTGGCACTTCCAAACTTTGGAATACCGACATGGCATGACTGCTGCTACCGCGCAGAATTTGGTCATGATTGCCGACCACCAGTACCGTTTGTATATCTGCATCAGAGAGCCGCTTTAATTCCCGTGCGAACATTTTCTGGTAAACAGGCTCAGGTGAAGCGTTTTTGTAAGCATCACCGGAAAAAAGAAAGACATCGGCATCCACCTTTATGGCGTAATCAACGACTTTCTCAAGCGCTTTGACGAAATCTTGAAAGCGGACATTTAAACCGGTTTCGGCATCCACATAGCCGTGAGACTCACCGGATCCAAAATGGATATCTGAGACATGAATAAGCTGTATTGGCATCATAAACCTCGGGTAGTGAGCATATTTGAGAAATCAACGTTTAGCAAGGTGAAAAGGTTCAATGGCCAATGAGATACCAAGTCTATTAAAATACTCGCATGAAAGAACAACAATTCCACAAGGGCCAGCTAGTCCAACTTAGTGTTTCCTCAATCGCCCCCGGCGGCGAAGGTGTATCCAAGGATATTGGTATCCCGGTTTTTATAAATCGGGCCGCACTTCAAGACAAAGCAGAAGTCGAACTCTTTGATGTGCGATCAAAATTTGCACGCGGCAAAATCAGCAAAATTCTGACGCCGTCTCCAGATCGCATAGAGCCATTTTGCAAAATATTCAAAGTCTGCGGCGGCTGCCAATGGCAGCACATAAGTTATGAAGCGCAGCTCAAAGCCAAGAAGGACATAGTAAAGCAGTCTCTTGTGCATATTGGTAAATTGTCACCAGATTTGGTGCAAGAACCGATTGGCGCAGACCCATCTTTTCAATTCTTCTACCGCAATAAAGTGCAATTCCCAGTGCGCCATCCCAATAAATCAACGCGCATTCTGGCTGGATATTATCAGCAGGATTCGCACGAACTCGTCAATATAAAGCACTGTCCAATCCAGCCCGAGCCGCTCGATCGCATGCTGGATGCCACAAAACAAATTTGCGAACAGTTCGGTATAACCGCCTATGACGAACGCAGCCA